>CAYVXS010000367.1:0-3965 GCA_964454885.1 uncultured Pirellulales bacterium | reverse complement strand
ATATGGGTGAATGTCGAGACAAAGCTGCCCGTGCGAATGGAAGTCAACAAAGGCGATGAAAAAACAGGGCTTGTGCAGATAGCATTAACTGATTTCGAATGGGATGTCCCCGTCGATGAAGTGGATTTTGAGCCGGTCATCCCGGATGATTACACGACTGGCCAACCGATGATGCAGATGTTACCTCCTGCCAAGGAAAGGATAAGTAAACATCCATAAAAATTCATATTTTTACCCAGGGGCCAGGTCGTTTAGCCTGGCCCATTTTTATAGCGTCATGATAACTGAGCAGTAAAGTCGAATCGTTTGCTATTGAGGCTGATCTGGTTTTTTTGGTAATAAATCGAGCAGGGGGGAGAAATTCGAGAGTTCGATTTTTTGCCCTGATTGGGCTCGGGCCCAGGGCTCGAGGTAGATGACGGCGGCGGCGATACTGCCTTGGCCGTAGATTTCCGACCGTGGATTCAAAACGCCTGCTATGGCCGCCGGGATGGGATTGTCACCGAACTGCATTCGCAGAGCCGCTCGAAAACGCGGTTCTTCATAGGGAGAAAAATGTATTTCGACAGAAGGTATTATTGTTTGATGCAATCGCCGGAGTAAATCTTCCACAGCTTTAAGCTCAATTATTTCCGGTTCTTTCCATAAAAGACTCAGGGTGTCACTCAGGCATCTTCCCTGATGGAGCTTTTTCTTAAAAGCATCCAGCGAGTCATTTTTTTGCATCAGTTCGTACAAGGTATAAAACATCCCGTCTTCGTCCTGCAAAAGAAAGGCTGTAACCGGATATATGTAAGCTGCATGAGGACTTTCGGCAAATCCCGGTGGACGTAAAAGCGCGTATGCTTTTTCGCCGCATTCATACATACTTTTTAGCGTCTCAGACATATTGGCCTGGTAGAAATCAACCTGCCACAACTGGAACTCAGATAGTGCCGCTTTGATCGCGTTTTTCACTTTCCCGACAGGATGATTTGGATTCATCGCTCTTTCTGAGTGGTTGTAGATACGAGTCATCACCTCCTGCAATTTTTTTTCTTTCTCGGGTGACATCGTTTCGAACTTTTCTTTTTTGTCCGCGTAAATTTTCCGCATAACCTTACGAAATAGCTCATTGGGTGCAGGTCTCAAACTAAGAGCCCGGCACATGGCCAGAAAGAAAGCTTCAGAATCAATGCCCTCACTTAAAGCATCTTCAACTTTTTTTAGTATTTGTTCACGATGGACATTCTCGGGCTTTGTCCCTTTGATTATTTTCTCAGCGGCGGCTCGGAGCTGCCTGCGTCCATCGTGGAGGCGGCGCTTGAGCGTCCCTTCGGGGACATCCAGAAAATGTGCTGCTTCTTTAACATCGTAGCCTTCGAAATAAAACAGTGATAAAGCTTCTCGAAGTGATTCGGACAAGGTTCCGGTAGCTTCCTGAATCAAAGCCGCCAGCTCCTGCTGCTCTAAATGTGTCCCCGGTGACGGTGTGCCGGCATGAGCCTGCGGTCTGGTGAGATTTTCCTTTGACCGGGCGGTAGCCAGACGTTTTGCCATGCGGACAACTATGGTTCGCAACCATGGGCCGAATTGCTCGGTGTCTTTCAAATCCTGCAAACTGCTTAGTGCAGCGTAGAAAGCCTCGGAGGCCGCATCTTCGGCCAGGTTGATATCCGCTGTCACACCGTAGGCCGTTGCACGGGCGGCGCGCCAGTAATGGTTGTAGAGCTCGGCAATGGCGGCAGGTTCTCCATCTCCGGCTCGTTCAATGCAGTTTTGTCGATTATTTTCGTTCATACTATTATGTGCATTTTGGTCGGCTCAAGGTTCGCTTTTTTTCTATATCATACCTGTTTATTCGCTCATGCCCATTTTTTTTCTGAGGTTAATACCAGTCGAATTTTTGGAAAAATAAAAAACTGTGTATAAAAAATGCCGCTTTCGGTGTGTAATAAGTTAATGGAAGATAAGCTGCTTATCTGGAAATTCAGGCGAGGCTCTCGCGAGGCCCTTCGTCGGATATACGATAAATACCACGGCGATCTGATTAAAATAGCCGTGGTGTTGACTGGAAGTATTAATTCGGCCGAAGACATTGTCCAGGATGTATTTGTGAAATTTTCGCAACGTAATGAACGTTTGGCTTTGTCCGGCAGCCTGAGAAATTATTTAATCACGAGCACTGTCAATACTGTAAGAAATCTCAGACGTGATCGATTGCGGCACAGAGAGCAGAATCTCGACGAGGCGGAGCGTTTGCCCTCCGAACGGAGGCGACCCGACCAATGGGCGATTATGAACGAGCAGTTGGAACACCTTAGTGCCGCGATGATAATATTGCCGTATGAGCAAAGGGAAGTGATTACCTTGCGTATGGAAGCCGATATGACTTTGCGAAAAATAGCTGCATTGCAGAAGACATCCATCAGCACGGTTCAGGCACGATATCGATATGGAATCGAAAAACTGAGGTCTTTGTTAAACGGAGAGCTATAAAATGAAATCCGTAGATGATATAAAAAAATATTTTCGTAAATCGACTTTGAGCACAAATCCCGATAGGCACGAAGAGATTTTTAAAAAGGTTATATGTGCTCACGAACAGTCAGTTAACACAGAACCGGTATCATACCGGCTATATATAGGAAAAATAATTATGAAAAATCCGATTGCAAAAATAGCCGCTGCGGCAGTGATATCTCTCGCAGCTCTAATAGGAATAAACCAGCTTGGAGGTTCAGGTTCGAGTGTAGTTTGGGGCGAGGTGGCCGAAAAAATCCAGGACAGCCGGGGTCTCATCTACCGCGAGAGTCATCCGGACAAACCCGATGAGGCTGTTCAAATTATGTTCTATGATTCTGCTACCCGTGGGCGGACGGATCTCTACAAACAAGGGCAAATTGTCCGTTCTATCTATAGCGATTACAGCGCTAGGGATTTTTTTGTTATCCACTACAAGGACAGGTGCTACTTTCACCACCCCATGGACGACAGAGATATACAGGATCATCTGCGGCAAATGCATCTTAAGGACTGGGTTGAAGCAATCTTGTCCCGCCAGCACACCAATCTGGGACGCAGAACGATTGAGGGAGTATTATGCGAAGGTATCGAGACCAAGTCCCCGATCTTCGGTGACGTGGATTCCCCGGTCGAGGATTCTGTCCGGCGAGTCTGGGTAAATGTGGAAACCGGATACCCGCTCCTTTGTGAGGGTGGCACTATCGGAGATGACGGAAAACTACAGGTCGAGACCGTGTTAGACCAGTTTCAATGGGATGTGGAACTGGACGACGGCGAATTCGAGCCAAGCATCCCCCCTGACTATGAGCAAATGTAATACGGACTGACAGGTGAAGAAATATCCATAAAAAGCCGGGTTTGAAACTCGGCTTTTTTGTATTCTTACAGTTTCATATCGCTGGAATTGCTTACATTTAATTCGCTGTTATCGGCAGTTTTTATGGTGACGTTATCTAACTCCCAATCCTGGGCGTAAGAAATTTGTCCGGCGGATTTAGCCTCGATATCGATGTCGCTCAAGTGAAAGTCCTTGACGATGGATTCTTTCGTCCCATTCGCGGATATTGCCCTCGCCGCACCGATTGCTTTGACGCCGGAGATATGAACATCTTTGAATTCGGGGATTCCCTTTTCCGGCGGCTCGACCTGCATTAGCATTGTTATCCAGTGTTGCGGGATTTTTTCCAGGTCGTAACCTTCCGGCAAAGACGAATAGCTGTAGCTCGGATTCCAGTTCATGGAAACCTCGATAACATTGCGGACGCCATCCATCTCGACATCCTCGATGTAAATATCCTCGACGGTTCCGCCCCTTGTTTTGGCTGACTTGAATCGTATTCCGACGCCTGTCCCTTTTGCCTTAAGATTTTGCGCCAGCAGATGCCTTATGCTCCCCGAAGTCTCGCTGCCGAAAGTTATCAGCCCGCCTCCCGCGCGGGATATGCAATCACGTATTAATA
>CAYVXS010000366.1:0-3987 GCA_964454885.1 uncultured Pirellulales bacterium | reverse complement strand
TCCATAGGTCAAGCGGCTATCGCCACAAAACCTACATCTCTTTAGTATCCTCATTCAAACCTAAGATTGACCCCAAGCGTATCTAATAATAGAATGCGAACATAAAAGGTCATACACTCGAAAACACGAGTAACGGGTTACGAATATGTGTTTAGCGATACCGGCAAGAATAGTTGAATTGGAAGGCGACAGGGCGGTTGTTGATGCAATGGGAAACCGCTTCAGGGCCAAAACCACGCTTCTGCCTAAAGCGAAATTGGGCGATCTGGTTCTGGTCCACGCCGGTTTTGCCATTTCGATGGTCGATGAAGAAGAAGCGAAAAAGACCTGGCAGCTTATCTCGGAAATTAACGAATTCATGGATACGCCAAACAAAGTCTCAGGATAAAAAAGGAAATATGAAATAAAAAGCAAGAAATCCTAATTTCTAAACAATATCAAAATTCAAATGTTCAAAAGGTTTGGGAATTTGTTTAGGATTTAGATCTTGGACATTCGGATTTATTTTTTATGCTCGATAGAATCAATAAGGCACAAAAAACCATGACCTCCGCCTGTCAAACGTTGGGACGGCAAATTAATATCATGGAAGTCTGCGGCACTCACACGGTCTCGATTTTTCGCAACGGCGTACGCTCGATTCTGCCGGAAGGCCTGCGGCTTTTATCCGGGCCGGGCTGCCCCGTCTGCGTCACCAACCAGGGCTATATCGACATCGTTTTGCAACTGGCGGACCTTGACGATTGTATAATCGCAACATACGGCGATATGATCCGTGTGCCCGGCAAAAACGGCTCGCTCGAAACAAGGCAGGCGAAATCCAATATAAGAGTCGTCCTCAGCAGCGAAGATGCACTCCAGTTGGCTAAGGACAATCCCGAAAAAAATGTCGTATTTGTCGCAGTTGGTTTCGAGACGACCGCGCCGGCAACAGCGGTGGCGGTCAAAGAAGCCGTCGCCGAATCGATAGATAATTTCTCCATCCTCAGTGGACATAAACTTGTCGTCCCGGCGATGAAGGCGCTGTTGAGCGACAAAAATCATAAAATAGACGCCTTTCTTTGTCCGGGTCATGTCAGTGCCATTATCGGCTCGGGTGCTTTTGCCGGGATTGTGGAAGGTTTCAAAAGGCCATGTGTCGTGGCGGGCTTTGAGCCGCTGCAGATAATCGAAGCTCTTGCCGAAATATGCCGGCAACTTTCCGCCGGTACGGCCGAATTAAAATCGCTGTATGGTGCGGTTGTAACCGAGCAGGGCAATACTATTGCGCAAAAAATCATAGACGAATGCTTCGAACCGTCCGATGGTTATTGGCGTGGATTGGGAAAGATAGAAAAAAGCACACTGGAGCTCAAGGATAAATTCGGCCGTTTCGATGCCTTTAAACGATTTAACCTCACAGAAACGCCGGGCCGGGAACTGGATGGTTGTCGATGCGGTGAAGTTTTATGCGGCTTGATCGAACCGCCTCAGTGTTCTTTGTTCGGCAGAAGCTGTACGCCGTTGAAACCTGTCGGTCCATGTATGGTAAGTTCCGAAGGCGCCTGTGCCGCATGGTTCAAATACGGAGGACGGGGGCACAATTAATGGGAACGGATAAAGACAACAGGATCTTACTCGCTCACGGCGGCGGAGGGCAGCTTTCAAATGAGTTGATTCGGAAGCATATCCTGCCAAAGCTTAAAAATGACGTCTTGGATGAATTGGGCGATTCGGCAAAACTGGCTGTTGATTCGAAATCGCTGTGTTTTACGACGGACAGTTACGTCGTCAAGCCGTTGTTCTTTAACGGCGGCGATATCGGCAAGCTCGCCGTCTGCGGAACAATCAATGACCTTGCCGTTGCCGGTTCGAGACCTGTCGCTATGTCGCTGTCGCTGATTATAGAAGACGGTTTCGAAATCGAGCTGCTTGATAAGATCCTGGAAAGTATCGGCGAAACCGCCCGTCAGAATAAAGTCAATATCGTCACCGGTGACACCAAAACGGTCGAAACCGGTGCCGCCGATGGTATTTTTATTAACACCACAGGTATTGGAATAAGATTGGCCGGGGTTGAATTGGGCGTCGAGAAGATTTTCGACGGGGACCAAATCATCGTCAGCGGTACAATCGGCGATCACGGCATGACGATTATTTCGCAGCGGCAGGGGATAAAATTTCAATCCAGGTTGAAAAGTGACTGTGCCGCCTTGGTGGAATTGACATGTGAGCTGCTCGAAAAAACAAACGGCATAAAATTTATGAGGGACCCGACCCGGGGCGGACTGGCCGCGACGCTGAACGAAATTGCAGGGGGCAGCGGAAAGAGTATAGAAATCCGCGAAACCGACATCCCCGTCGATAAAACGGTGCAGGCCGCCGCCGATATGCTCGGATTCGACGTGCTGACGATAGCGAATGAGGGCAAATTCGTCGCGGTCGTATCGCCTGAATCAGCCCGGGATTGCCTGAAAATCTGTCGGAACCATCCGCTTGGCAAAGAGGCGGCGATTATTGGCAGTGTGATTCAAACTAAAGATGTGCCCTTAGTAGAGCTTATCACTCGTATAGGCGGCAGGAGAATCATCCAAATGCCGTATGGACGTGAGCTTCCGAGGATATGCTGATGCACGAGATGATGGTGGCACAAAACCTGTTGGTGCAGATTACGGATGAAGCGATAAAACAAAATGCAATACCGGTTGCGGCAAAAATCAGTTGTGGAAAACTTAACGCCGTCAATGACGAAGTGCTTCGTTTTGCTTTCGAGGCAATTGCAAAAGATACGTTATGTCGGGACGTAAAATTAGAGATAGAACATAAGCCTCTGCAGGCGAAATGCAAAGACTGCAATCAGATTTTTAATGTCGTATTTTCAAAACCGCAATGCAAAATATGTGAAAGTGGAGACTTTGAACTGTTACCCGATGCTCCGTTGATGCTGGAGGAAATTGAGTTCGAAACGGAAAATAATCATGAAAAAAATAAAAATTGAAAAAAAAATTTTGAGTGAAAACCAGAAGTGTTCCATCGAAAATATGTTCCTTTTGGCTGAGCGGAGAAAATTATGTCTTAACATGATTTCATCTCCCGGTTCCGGCAAGACTACTATCCTGGTCAGGACTATAAACGAACTGAAAGACAGGATAAAAATCGGGGTGATTGAAGGAGACATTCAAACGGATATTGATGCCGAACGAATCCGCGCAACCGAGGCGCCCGTAATCCAGATCAACACCGAGGGCGCGTGTCATTTGTCCGCCGTACAAATCAGTAAGGCGTTAAAAATATTGCCCATAGATGACCTGGATTTAATCCTCATCGAGAACGTCGGCAACCTGGTTTGTCCGTCCGCGTTCGAGCTGGGTGAGGCCGGAAAAATTGTCGTTCTTTCGGTTGCCGAAGGCGATGACAAGCCTGCGAAATATCCCGCCATTTTTGCAAAATCCAAAGCGCTGCTTATCAACAAAACGGACCTGCTCGGTCATGTCGATTTCGATATCGAACGAGCGAAAGCGGACGCCCGCAGGCTCAATAAAAAAATCGAGATTTTTCCGGTCTCGGCAAAAACCGGCCAGGGGATGGCCGACTGGTACGACTGGCTGACAAAGACCCTTAAGGAAACAAAAGAGCAGTAATCACCAGAAGCCTTAATCGCCGGGCTCTGCCGGCTTCGAACCATACAGCTTGTGTTCGTAAATGTAGCTAAGTACAGATGGATGCAGCATTTGTGTAACATCTTGTCCGGCGGCTAATTTGCTCCTTACTCTTGTACTGCTTATATCAACCAATGGAGTTGGAATAATATTTTTCTGGAGTTTTTCGATGCGACTGCGGCCCCAGAGTGGCTCGAATTTTTCAAAATCCGGTTGTTCGCAACCGGCCCTGTACATAGTCACCAGAGTGCACTCATCAATCAACTCGGCGATTTCGTGCCAGTGTACCAGCTCTTCGATACCGTCGGCACCGAGGAGCCAGTAAATGGAAATTTCGTCTCCGTACTTT
>CAYVXS010000365.1:0-3993 GCA_964454885.1 uncultured Pirellulales bacterium | reverse complement strand
GCAGCTTCTGTTTTTTCCTGTCATATACGAACCTGTCCGGTGTCACTTTGCCTGAAACGAGTGCTTCGCCAAGCCCGAAACAGGATTCTATTACAATACTTTCTCGTCGGCCGGTAAGCGGGTCGGCGGTGAAAATTACGCCGGATGTATCGGCGTCTATAAGCTCCTGGACAATGACGGCCATCTCTGCATTGAGATGATCGATATTATTTTTCCGGCGATAATCGAATGCACGCTGCGTCCACAGTGACGCCCAGCATTTTTTGATTGCTTCCATGCACCCCGCCAGACCGGATACGCCTAAGTAGCTGTCGTATTGACCGGCGAAAGAATGGTCGGGCAAATCCTCGGCGGTGGCCGACGATCGAACCGCGAGACGTTCGGCGTCGAGTGAATTATAATTTTTTTCTATGTCCAGCCTTTGCGTTTCCGCCATGGGTGCTTTAATGATTGTTTCTCGTAAATCCAGGAGAAGGGCGGGATCGGCTCCGCCTTTTTTCTCTGATATCGATTTAATTCGAGCGATAAGTTTATTTCGCTCTAAGTGCTCCCGATATAACAAACCACCGACAATAAAACCATCGGGGACAGGAAGACCAATTTTCCGGAGGCGGACAAGAGAAGCGGCCTTTGATCCGACTGCTGCTTTGTCTATTATGCCGATAGAATCCAACGGAACAATTCGGGCTTGCCTCATTTAGGATGAATCCTTCCTGATTCGCTGACTTAGATGGCGATTGTCAGGGAAGCGGTTTTACCATGATGTTTTTATAATAGACGGTGCTTCCCGGGTCATGTCCCTGCAATGCAAAAGTCCCGCTGGATATCCTGCGGCCGGACATTCCGCTCGGCGGCTCCCAATCTTCCGGCTCGGTCCAATCGACGGTAACCTTGCCGTTGACCTTGACGATTATGTGCTTTCCCCGGACGATGATGTGCTCCGTAAACCATTCGTTGTCTTTGGCCGGCGATTCGTTCACGTCCTTGACCGCGTACAGGCCTCCGGTTCTTCTCCAGTCACTGTGTGAATTATTGACCTGGACCTCGTAACCTTTGCTCGGCCAGTCGGTTTCCTGGTATTCGGTATGAAAATATATGCCGGAATTTGACCCCGGTTTGGTCATGATGTCCGCTTTTAATTCGAAATTCGTGAAATTGGCGTCTTCTACCGGCCCCTCGTAGAAAAGATGACTGCGGGGGCCATTGGCCACGATCATACCGTCCCGGACACTGAATGTGTCCTTATTTTCGCTGGCCTTCCAGCCGTCGAGGGTTTTGCCGTCAAAAAGACTTTTCCATCCGGAAGCCTGCATCTTCATTTTTTCCAGAGGTATGCATCCGAAAGCGAGCGTTAAGGTACATGCCAACGTTAGAACTGTGATTGATTTACGGGTCATCTTTTTCTCCTTTTTCAATGGGTGTAATTTTTGATTATCCTATTATATTCATAGGTGCGGTTGCTTCAAGTTAATATGGCTTCTATCTGCATGTCCGTCGAAAGATTCGTTTGGGGTCAATAACATGGTTTATTTGATGTCTCTTGACAATGCCTTCGTTATCAACTATCCTTTGTTTTTTCATTTTTTAGTAACTTTCGAGGTTTATAGTGGCAATAACGCGTTTTGCACCATCTCCGACTGGATATTTGCATGTCGGCGGCGCCAGGACGGCCCTTTTTAACTGGCTCTGGGCCCGGCGGACCGGCGGCAAGTTCATCCTGCGCATCGAGGACACCGACCAGAAGAGAAATACGCCGACCGCAGCCCGGCAGGTCATGGACGATCTGAAATGGCTCGGTATCACGTGGGACGAAGGCCCCGAAGCGGGTGGGCCGAACGGGCCGTACCTGCAATCGCAGCGAAAAGACATATACGATAAATATATCGAGAAACTTCTGGACGAGAAGAAGGCCTATTATTGTTTCGATACCCCCGAAGAGCTTGACGCACTTCGACAGAAGGCTGAAGCTCAAAAGAAAAATCTGAACTATCGCCGGCCGGAAAGATTCCCCGACAACGCCGATGCGGAGAAAGCCCTTGCCGAGGGTCACCCGGTGACGGTTCGTTTCGCCGTGCCGCAGGCTGAGCCTATTGTGGTGCAGGATATGGTTCGAGGGGAAATTACTTTCGCCGCAGGTGAGATAGGGGACTTTATCATCCTCAAGAGCGACGGTTTCCCAACGTATAACTTTGCCTGCGTTGTCGATGATTACCTGATGGAAATCACTCATATCATTCGCGGACAGGAGCATCTGAACAATACGCCGGGCCAGCAGGCCCTGTGGCAGGCGCTGGATTTCGGAGAGCCGCCGAAGTATGCTCACATGTCCGTGACGATAAGTGACACGGGCGGGAAACTATCCAAACGCGAACGTCCGGCGGCCCTGCGTAAGGCGATACAGCAGATGCAGGATTTAGATTTGGATAAACTTGCCGAGACGGCTGCGCTTGACAGGGAAGAGCTTGACGCATTTATCGAGGGCAAAAGCGTGCCGGATATGCCTGCCATAGATAAAATGGCTGGGTTTTTGAAAGTGCCGCTGCCGGAAATAAACATCGTCGATTTTTTCAAGAGCGGCTATCTGCCCGAGACGATGGTGAATTTCCTTGCCCTTTTGGGATGGAACCCCGGCGACGACCGCGAGATTATGAAAATCGACGAGCTTATCGAGGCTTTCGATATTTCCCGCCTGACAAAATCGAACAGTTTATTCGACCGGCAGAAACTTCTCGCCTTCAATACCGAGCATATAAAAATGGCCCCGCCGGAAAAACTATTGCAGCATTTTAAGGATTACTTAAAAGTTGTCGAGTCGCCTTTGACTGCCGCCGACGATGAGCTTCTTTCAAGAATTATCAAGTTGTGCGAGGGGGCGCGCACCCTGGCGCAAATAGAACAAAAGAGCAGATTTTTGTTCATTGACGACGACAAAATCGAATACGACGACAAGGCGGTAAAAAAAGTCCTGCTCAAAGGAGACGGCCTTGCCTTTCTTGCGATTATTCGCGACAAGCTTGCCGCAATGGATGAGCTTTCAGAACAGGCAATCGAAGATATACTTCGCGGCTTAGCCGAGGAAAAACAGGTCGGCCTGGGCAAAGTCGCCCAGCCGTTGCGTGTGGCAATCTGCGGTGGCACGATAAGCTTGCCTATCTTTGACTCCATACAAATGCTCGGCAAAGACAGGACGTTGGATCGAATTGATCGAACGATAAGATTTGTCGAAGGAAAAGTTACGGCGGGAGAAGAATAAATGTCACTATTGGTCACAGGTTCGATTGGAATTGACACGGTTAAAACGCCCTATGGCGTCAGCGAGAATTGTCTGGGCGGGGCGGCGGTTTATTTCTCTATGGCGGCCAGTTTCTTCTCGCCGGTAAGATTCGTAGGTGTTATCGGCGCGGATTGCCCTTTCGATTTGGCGGAAGTTTTCGCCGGAAGGAATGTTGACCTTGCCGGACTGGAAGTGCGTTCCGAAAGCAAGACATTCCGCTGGACGGGAACATATCACGATGATATGGACGACAGGACGACGGAATGCGTTGAATTAAATGTCTTAGCCGAGGCGCCGCCGGTTGTGCCGGAGAAGTTCAGGGACAGCGAATTCGTATTCCTGGCAAATACGGCCCCTAAGCTGCAGCTTGAATTGCTCGAACAGGTCCGTCAACCGGTCTTTGTCGCCGCAGATACGATGAATCTCTGGATAGAAACCTGCTTGGATGATTTGAAAGAACTTTTAGGAAGGATCGATTGCCTTGTCATCAATGAGGACGAGGCCAGAATGTTAGCGTGTGAGCATAACCTGATACGAGCGGCGCAGACGATTCTCGAAATGGGTCCGGAAGCAATAGTCGTCAAAAAAGGCGAATCAGGTTCGTTATTGTGTAGCACTATCGGTGAAAAGTTTTTATTGCCGGCCTATCCGGCAGACGAAGTCAGGGACCCGACCGGCGCCGGTGACAGCTTCGCCGGGGCGATGTGTGGCCACCTGGC
>CAYVXS010000364.1:0-4024 GCA_964454885.1 uncultured Pirellulales bacterium | reverse complement strand
ATATATGCAACTTTGACTGGAAGTATAAAGAAAATTTGTAGCACTTCAATCGGCGGCAAAGACACGTCAAAATATTGCCGGTAAGTTTGATATTGGTACGTATTGGAACAGACGGTTAAATTTGAACCTGGGGGAGCGGGAGAAAATGATGACCAGGAACCTGATACTAATCGGAGTAGTGACGGTTATGTTATTAACAACAAATTCAACACTGGCCTGGACGTGCGATATTATCAACGGCAGTTTCGAAGCCGACGGCAGGATAGATAATATTTCACAACAAGACCCTAACGGCTGGATCGCGGATATACCGTCGGGCGGCAGGTTCACCGCGAAGACGGATGCTTCGTGGTCAACCGAAGGGAACTGGAGCCTTAATATATCTTCGCAGTGGTTTGTAACATTCGAAGCCGGTGATATGGCGAAAGTGTCCCAGCAGATTTCACTGATGGATACCGATGAAATAAAATTCGATGTAAGACTCGATACATATACCGGCGGAAAGTGGGACCCGAATATTGCGACTGTTTTTGTGATGATAGACGATGAGGTTGTCTGGGAGCCGGACAATGCCGTCTCGAATCTCAGTGGGCAGTACCTCGATCAAAGCTACGCTGTCGAGGACAAATACAGGGATGGGAACCTGCATACGTTATCGCTCGGATTGGTAATCAATGTGGATGCGCCGAATGGTTTTTTCGAATTTTATCGTTCGTGGTGGGATAACATCGAGTGCGGGCTTTTCTGCAACGGCGGAGGTATCTTACCGGGAGATTTTAACAGGGACTGCTACGTCGATTTAAATGACATGAAACTGATGGCCGAGCTTTGGCTGGCCGAGCTGCCCGCCTCTGACTCGTTTAACCTGGCTTCGGAAGATGATGTTGGTGCGATTGGTTTTGTTAACTTTCTGGATTTTTCGGTTTTTGCCGATAACTGGCTCTTCAGCAGTTATCTGCAACAAGAGCAGCAATAAATATATATGACATAAATAAAAAGGGAAGAACAGTGAAGCGTAAAAAAACAGGACTGACACTTGTGGAATTGCTGGTAGTGCTGGGAATTATAGCTTTATTAGTAGGGATTCTTATACCGGCGCTGACTGTAGTGCAGACAACCGCAAGAGAAACGAAACAACAAGCCCAGTTCAGTGCCATCGATTTGGCGCTGACGGCGTTCAAGAACGATTTCGGTGATTATCCACCGTCGAATTTAACCACCGATTATGGTGGCTATTGCGGCGCACAAAAAATGACCGAGGCTATAGTAGGCTGGGATTTACTGGGTTTTCATCCTAACACGGCGTGGCGAGCGGACGGCCTTGATGCAACGGGCGGGTCCGGTTCATACGATCCGGCTCACACAAGGGATACTAACAACGATGGTGTGCCGGACACTTTCGATGAAAGAAAAGGGCCTTATCTGGATATCTCTTCCGACAGTGTTTTCAAATTGGGCAACACCGCTACCAGGCAGGGCTTATACATTAATACCCTTAATTTGGCGCCCGATACCTATGTGATTTGTGATGCATTCGGCAACCAGAAAATAAGACTGCTTGACGGGCAGACCGTCTCGGCCGGTGCGCCGATACTCTATTACAGGGCAAACACCTCTGAAAAAACAATAAGGGGAGTTTATAATTATCTCGACAACGATGCTATAGTCCAGATCAAGGAATTGGCGGACAACAGAGGAGATAGAAGGCATCCATTGGGATGGCCGGATAATGACTATGAGTATTTCTATGACTATATAAGAGATCCTAAAATAGACGCAAGAGCCTGGCCTTACAAGCCGGATTCTTACATATTGATTTCGGCGGGGGCGGATGGAATTTACGGTACGAGCGACGATATTCGTAATTTCGGAAATTAGAAAATATTTGTCCACACCCGATTAGGCAAGCTGAAGTTATGAAAACGTACAAATACAAGCAGGGCCTAACTCTCATCGAGATGGTGGTCGTAGTGGGTATCATTGCGCTGCTGGTTACGATGATAATAAGCCTGGTTTCCCGTTTCGATAATCAGGCCAAGGAAAGAGGACTGGAAGGTACTTTTACCCTGCTGGAAGATGCGCTGCAGGAGTATCACGAATTCACGGATGGATTCCCCGAACAGCCTGATAAGGATTTTGCAAATGCGGCGGCACATTCGGAATATCTTTATCAGCAGCTTAGCTCGATACCGGATTCAAAGAGTATTTTGGAGAAAATCAGTGATTCTCTAATAAAGAACAAATACGAAACTACACAGGCACTGCAGGAGATATATGATCCGTGGGGAACTGTTCTGGAATATAGATATACTCCCGGAGATACCTTTCCGGTATTGATTTCCGCCGGGCCGGACAAAATCTTCGGTACCACCGACGATATCCGCAGCAGGTAATTTAGGTGATGTCACTCTGCCGGCGGTGAGTTGCGGGAAAATGAACAAAATGAGAAGCAAAAACAAACATACAGGTTTGACACTGACCGAGATGGTGGTGGTTATCGCGACGATAGCTCTGCTTGCCACTCTCGGTCTGCCCGCTATTCGGGCGCTTCTCGGTTCATTCGAGACAAGCAGCGGCACAAGGGACATGATTAATGCGGCTTTATCCGGCGCCCGCGCGATTGCTGCCAGAGAGCAGCGATATGCAGGTGTTCGTTTTCAGCGGGATTCGGAAGGTAATCAATATATGATTTATATCGTGCACGATCCCGAAAAGACCGGGTTGAGCCCCGGTTTTCGGGCGGTCGAAGGTCTTAAGCCGATGAAACTACCGGGTAATACCCGGGTGGCGGATTTAATGGTCAGAGTCAATCATAGCCCCACCGCCGCCGGTGCCCAGGATTCACAGGAAACCCTGCTACAGGCAAGTCAACTCGATGATACTAACCCGCAGAATTTGGGGCCTGACGGGAAAAACATGTATGTCACGGATATGTCCAGCTTCTCGATTATTTTCTCGCCTAACGGGAAACTGGTCGTCCATGAAGTCCGCATAAGAAACAGGGACGGGATTTTCCAGCCGGATAATTCGGTATCGAATAAAATCTCGATGGACGATATTTTTAATTCACCTGAGAATATTTCAAATCTCGATATCGGAATGTTCGTGCAGGATGATTATGCACATCTGGGTCTGGGGGCCGAATCGAGCAGGAACAGGATTATCATTTATGACGGAGTCCAGTTCGATAAGATGGATGCGCAGGCAAGATTCGATTATCTAAAAAGTTTGGAACCGATATACATCAATCCCTATACAGGGACAACAATTAACAGACGTTAATAAATCCCGGATTGAAAATGAATTTAGCGACGAAAAAAAATGGTTTTTCTCTTACCGAGGTATTACTGGCTCTCGGTACACTCGCTATCGGAATGACGTTCATAAGCGGAACGTTTCTTGCCGGGATTTATCTTTCAACGGTTTCGACCGAACAGACAATTGCATCGGTGGTTGCCGAAGAAGCGTTTGCAAAAGTCAGGCTCTACGGTCTCGGTTCGACCGGACAGAATCCGGCGGTTGACAGGCTGACTCGATATGAAACCTTAAATACTACCGTCCCGGCGGGCGAATTTGCATACCCTTCGACCCCAACCGAGTCCGACAAGCAATACTACTGGTCCGCTCTATGCAGGTCGGTGGATTCCGATCCTGATAATCGACTTATTCAGGTTACTGTTTTTATAAGCAGGAAAGTGGGTTCCCTAACGACGTATCCGGGCGGCTTCGACAGGCCTGTGCCGGTCGAAATCGGTGTCTCATCCGTTTCCGGAAGTGGCGGCAATACGCTTACGATAAACAACTCGGCAGAGCAGTCGTATATAAACGACGGCTGTAAAATTGTGGATAATCGTACGGGTGAAATTTACCGGGTGATTCAGCGTAATCCCGATGCACCTAATACAATTGTTCTCGACAGGCCCTGGCAGGGAGAATCAACCTCTTCTGTGTGGGTGGTTCCTCCGCCAATCGGAGGCGGCAGATACCCCGGGATTACAATATATCAAAAAGTAATTCGGTTTTG
>CAYVXS010000363.1:0-4033 GCA_964454885.1 uncultured Pirellulales bacterium | reverse complement strand
TCGGTTGGTTTGAGAAAGTCAACTATTCCTTAATTGGGCAATTATCTCTATCATGGGAAGAAATATAGCAATTATATAAATGGGAATATACGCTATTGCCGATATTGACGTTACGATATTGACTGCCAGAGTGATTCTTTTGGAGTGAATTAACAATTCTTTCAAAATTAGTATGAGAATCAATACTGTGAAAATAATCCCCAAAGTGATATTTGATACCGATGTGACGAATAGTTTCGTGACGAGAGGTAATTCCTGATCTTTTTCTGTCATTTCCGTGAACGCCGTTTCGAAGTCTCCTTTTGTGACGATAGTGCCTATGGCAATAAAGAGTATCAAACAAACGGCAACTACAAGCAACCCCAAGCTTAAACCGGCAGCCGTTTTGTCTTGTTGGGATTTTACATTTTCCATCTTTAGTATACTCCTTTGCTGCTTATTGATTGCCTGCAATGGGAAGATATAGTGCAAGAACGTAAACCGGAATGCATGCTATTGCAGCTATTGCTGTAACGGCATTGATTATCAGTGTGATTTTCTTGGTGTGTACAAATATCTCCTTCAAAATCAAAATGAGAATCAATAGTGCGAAGAAAATCACGAAATTAATTGTTGGTGTGAAGATAAAGAATTGAGTTATGGCCGGTATCTTATCGGGAGTCATTAATTCTCTCAGTATTAACTCAAATCGTCCTTTAGTGGCAATAGTGCCTGCGGCGGTAAAGAGTACTAAACTAACGGCAACCGCAAGCAGACCCAAACTCAATGCGGCAGCAGACTTTTCCCGTTGGGATTTCTCATTTTCCATCTCGGACCTTTCCTGTTTCCTCTTGGCATTAAGAGATCCATTCTACTGTCCAGAAAAACACTCTTCCATCTTTAAGATAAAAGACTTTGCCACCTATGCCATTCAACGGCCCTCTAACATTTGACCATTCACATGCAGTGATTTCTGAAATGATATCACCATTACTTCGCTGTGTGATAATGAATTTTCCCTGTTCGAGAAGATCCGTAATGCAATAACCTAACCGTTCGCGATCTTCTCCTTTAAATTCACTATAAAGAAACTGAGAACGAAGAATACTTTCTTTACGCAGTTTTACAGCTAAAATCCTATCGCATTTTAAATTGGAATGCTCTTTGAAAGATTTATCAAATTGTTCTATCACATCATTGACATCCAAGATTACTTCCACCAGTTCATTTCTATATCTTAGTAGCTTGCTGCTTGGAGTGACGTATTGTGAGACAACGACATCCTTTTTTACTATACGAAAATCTTTTTCGGACGATGGCCAAAAAGGAATTAGTTTCGCATCATTTTCATTTGTCAAGGTTTCATTATCAGGTGCTGCTTTCTCGGCAGAAATGACGCTATCATATTTTTTATTGTCACCGTCCGATTTGGCTTCAATGCCCGGCAATGTATTCATGATGGAAATACCAGCATCAGATTCTTTATGACAGCCACTCGAGTAAACCAGAATAGCTATATAAATGATTGTTAAATATGGTTTTATCATATATGCTTTTTCCAATCATATGTAAGCTTTTTAAAACTATCCGCGTCGTTTTTGTCCAACGGCTGCGATACGAAGAATCTGTTTTATTACTTTTTTATTTTAATTTTTCGCTGTGTAGATATTTTGCCGTAAAGCTTCTGCGTGTCGTATGTCACCGTTACGGTAAGCTCTTCTTCGTCGCCGTTGATTTTCAAATCGTTCGGTACACGCCACGTGTACCCGCAGGTGCCTGCTCAGCCGAACGGCATAACGCCCTCAGCGACGATTTCGCCGTCGGCCCGCGCGATTACAACATTCGGGTCCAGCGACTTGTCCACCTTTATTGTCTGAATCACCTTACCGTCCGAATTTTTGAGCTCTCTATCAACCTTAACAGATTTATCATCCAAACCGCGTATCATAATATCCAGTTCGGGATCAACCAGAACCGCGGCGAATTTTATCTCATCGCCACGTGAAAAAGTTGTTTTATCTTTTGGCGGTTCATCAAATACGACCATAGGTTTGTTCGAGAAATCCAGCACGTACGGCTTGTCTTTTCGCACCTGCATTCCATATACGATTTTCTTTTCGCTTCTGGACTGGCCCCGGGCATTCGTGTGGTAGTTATTCGAGATACAAATATCCAGATTATCATATTTAATATGCATAATATTTGCCGTATAGTCACCCACGGGAATCACACACTCGGTGACCGACTCGGGCCAACGTTCCTTAATCGTCCCTATGGGTGAAGAGACAGATCCTTGCTGCATTACTGAACCGTTGAACTCTACTTTTTCCAGTTCGCGTCCGCCTTTGCCGACTTTGATTGTGCCTAACTCGCCTTTGTACGGACGGGCGGCGATTTTTTTGCCGTCATTAGTAAGAATGAATTCATAAAATTTGCCGTCTATGATGTGATACGAATGCAGGCTCCATGAGCCCCACCAGTAGGGGGCGATTTTCTTTTCGATATCGTACAGGAAAAATTCCTGTTCGGGTCTGTCTGCTAAAAGTACCATAAAGGGGCGGTTCCCAAGGGTGAGCTGGCCTTGTTTCAGGTCTTTCCTGTTTTCCCGCTCCATTCTTGAGATGAATGATGGCCGCTTGTTTTTCTCCAGGTCGAGCTTGGCAATCGTGGTGTTCTTAAGCTCACAGGTTACGACATCCGGATCTGAAAGGAAATCCTTTTCCCGGGAGGTTTCTTTATCGCCCGCCGTGACAATTGCCGGGATGAGAATTATCGCCGATAGAAAAAAAACGATTTTAAGAAGCGATGATTTCATGGTGTTTTTCCTCACTTTCTTCGAAAAGTGCTTGTTAGATAGCGTATATCCTCATTGTATCTTTCGATGGTTATTTACATACAATATATAGAAGCGGGATAAAATGGGCAAGAAAAAAGAAGCCAAAGTGTGGTGCTTAAGATTTTTCCATTAATTTTATAAAGTCATCGAAGAGGTAATTCGAATCGTGCGGTCCCGGTGAAGCTTCCGGGTGATACTGGACGGAAAAGGCTCTTAGCTTGCGGCTGAAAATTCCCTCGTTGGTATTATCGTTGAGGTTCAGGTGCGTCCGCTCCACGTCTTTGTCGGCAAGCGAATCCATATCCACGCAGAAACCATGGTTCTGGCTGGTGATTTCAATTTTTCCCGTCCGCAGGTTCTTGACCGGATGATTGGCGCCGCGATGGCCGAACTTGAGCTTGTACGTTTTGGCTCCGAGCGCCAGCGCGAGAATCTGGTGGCCGAGGCATATCCCGAAGATCGGGACTTTTCCCAGGAGCTGACGAACGCTTTCAATCGCATAAGTCACCGGTGCCGGGTCGCCCGGGCCGTTACTCAGGAAAACACCGTCCGGCTTTTTCGCGAGGACGTCTTTGGCGGAAGTTTTCGCCGGTACGACGTGGACTTCGCAGCCGTGCGTGCGGAGCAGCCGCAGGATATTTTGTTTTATGCCGTAATCGAATGCAACGATCTTGTATTTTTTCTCCGGCAGGAGCTGCCGGTTCTCCAAAACGTCTATGACGCCTTTGTCCCAGTCGTAGGGCTTTTTGGAGGTGACATTTTTGACGATGTCCCTTCCGACTAAGCCGGGATATTGTTCCAACTTTTTGGCGAGAGTTTTGACATTCAGTTCGGTCGAGGAAATAATGCCGCGCATGGCACCCTGGATGCGGATATGCTTGACCAGTGCTCGCGTGTCGATACCTTCGAGTCCGACGATATTATTGGCTTTTAGATAATCGCTCAAAGATTGGCTGCTGCGCCAGTTGCTCGGGTAATCGCAGTTTTCCTTGACGATGAAGCCAGCGACGAAAATCTTTCTCGATTCGGTGTCCTCCGGATTTGTGCCGTAATTACCTATCAAAGGATATGTCATCGTGATAATCTGCTCGTGGTAAGAGGGATCCGTTAAAATCTCCTGGTAGCCGGTCATAGAGGTATTGAACACAACCTCTCCGCACTTTTGGCCCTTGGCTCCGAAGGAGGTGCCTTCGAAAACTGTTCCGTCTTCCAGTAGCA
>CAYVXS010000362.1:0-4038 GCA_964454885.1 uncultured Pirellulales bacterium | reverse complement strand
AAAAAACGCAACGAAATCCCCTTCTTTGCGTCTATTATACTGATGAATATGGGCGGAAGCAGTGTATGCAGTTTTTTAGCTGTATAAATTTTCCGGCTCGATTATAATTGTAATTCGATAATTGCCTATTTTAATTTCAGGATTAGCGACTCAGATACGATGAAAAAAACAGCATATATCGGGATTATTCTTCTTATCGCTGTTTTTGTCGTAGTAATTTCATATATCCATCAGGGAACCGGATATATCAAAATCGATGCCCCCGGTTTTGAAACGGACCTAACTCTTCGCAATAGAAAGACCAGCTTATTCGGCAGAAAATCGATCTCTGTACAAAGCAGTGAGCCGGTAGAAATTCGGGCCGGTTCATATATGCCGGAGCGGATAGTATTAAGAAAAACAGGAGATTCGGATAAATGGTGGTCCCTTGTCACTCGGGAAAAGTCATGGGGACGGTTGGGAGCAATTGACGTAACCAAAAACCAGACAACAAACATCGAGCTGGGGCCGCCACTGACAATCCGAACCGAAGTTAAGCAAAAGCAGCGAACCGCTACTATATCAGTGTCACTTGTCGGCCGGGCGGGAGAAAAATGGAGTCCCCAGGTCCTGACACCTGACGGACCGGAATCCGCCGAGCTGAAAATTTTCGATGAAACAGGAAATGCACTTGCCGCCGGTCGATGCCGGTATGGCTGAGGTGGTTTTTGCGGGTACTCGTGGCGGGTGCCGGAAGACTTCAAAGGCAAGTTCCGGGTGCAGGTGAATCTTAACCTTGGCCCGTTTGAAGTAAAACAGGACGAAACATGGCATGTGATAAAATAGAATGAGATTAGAGAAATGAAGAAAAAAGATATATGGATTTCTCTTGCGATAATCGCCGCCTCGGTTTCAGTAATCTATTTCTACACACAAGGCAAAGGTTATATCGAAATTGACACCGGCGGGGCCAATGCGACATTGGAGCTTCGCAATAATTTGTTCGGTAAAGCAACGATTAGCTCCGGTGCCGGACCAGCCGAAGTTCGCGCAATCCCGCACAGACCAAAGATTCTGAGAATAACCGGTATGCAGGGCGGCCCCGATTTCCGGCTTGACAGTTACGGTCCCTGGGGGAAGCTTTCAAAAATCAATGTGGATAACGACAAAACAACAGTCCTGAGAATGGGACCGCCGTTTGTTATCAAACCCGCTATTCACAATAGCGGCACTAAGATTAGAACAATAGATTTTACCATTACCGGCCAGGCCGGTGAAAAATACAGTTTCAACAGGAGTGGCCCCGTGCCAAAGATAAAAATAATTGACGAACAGGGAAAGATCCTTGCCTCCGGCAGTTTCGGGTTTGGCTGAGGCAGCAGTTCTTGCCGGTACTCGTGGCGAGTGCCAAAGGATTTCGAAGGCAAGTACCAGGTGCTGATTGACGTTAACCTTGGACCGTTTGAAACGAAATTAGAGGAGACCTGGCACTTGATTTGAGAAAAGAAATACTGCCACGAATACCGGCGGGTATAGAGATGAATTCTCTTGCCCGCCTTTTTTATTGGTTAAAAACAGATGAAAGGAGGTAAAGATATTGAATAAAAAAAATCGTGCCGTCTAAAAAAGCCGGGGGACAAAAAATTATTATTTGAAGGGAATACAAAATGAAGAAGATGTTAATCCTGTTGGTTATTTCAGCAATGCTTAGTGTCGTGACCGCATACGGCTCAGAAATCCAATTGAGCAGCGCGGACAAGATAAAGACTGAAAAAGATCCGTGGATAGGCCAGTATTGCATGAGCTTTTTTACGAAAACGAGGAGTGCAAAAACAGTCGGGAAGGACCACGTATCCGTATCTCTGAAAGTCCAGCACTTCGACTGGGACCAGGTAAAAAGTACCAGCGGAGGCTATCATAGTCGAACATCGGGCCAGGAAAAACAACGATGGATAGCGACATTATGCACCAAGTACGGCTGGGCCGAAAACCATCACATCGCTGTTGGAATCCCCTACTGGTACAACGATTTCGATACCTCATCGCCGAATGACAGCCAGGGATTGGCTAATATATATGTATTTGAGAAATGGAACTTCATTAAGGAAACAAACAATATACCAGCTGTAGCAGTTGATTTCTGGTATTATTTCCCGACGGGCGAAGCGAATAGAAAATTAGGTACCGACGATGGGGCATATAAAATAACTACAGAAGTGTCAAAGGCCTGGAAAGATTTTTCATTGCATTTCAATCCGGGTTATACATGGAGCGAAGATGACGACGCCGAAGTGGCAGAAATTAACGGTGCACTTCTATTGACACCCAGTCCGAATTTCTGGCCGGCGGTTGAATATAACTACTATCAAAAAGAAAGCAGCGGACACTGTAGTGACATAATCCCCGGCTTTATCTGGAAATTTGCCAAAGGATGGTCGTTAAAGGCAGGTGCAACAATTAATATCGATTCTACATTCACCGACAGAGACAGGTGCGGAATTGTTCTGAAGCTTTTTCGAAGATGGTAATACGTATATGTTATCAAAGAAAGACGGTATCGTTATGAACGAAAGGACATAAAGATGAAAAAAACAGGATATCTATTCCTTATTTTACTCCTGATGTCTATTATTTTACACGGCTGTAAACAAAAGGAAGCCGAATCCGCCAAATCAACCTCGCCTGTAACAATCGTTGTCGGCCATGTAGGACACGATCACCATACAGCGTTATTCGTAGCTTTGGATAACACCGAGCAATTTGCCAAAGAAAGCGGCATAAGTGTTAAGACTGTAGAAGAATTCAAGTTTTACGAACTTTTCGACAAGGGACAAAAAATCGCCGACATCCAGATTGTCAAAGTCGGCGGCGGCTCGAAGATGCCCACAGCACTGGCTCAAAACGTCATTGAAGTCGGGTTCGGCGGAGTCGCCCCGGTGCTTGCCTGCGTTGACAGCGGTGCTCCGGTGAAATTAATTTCACCTTTGCATTACAAAGGTGACATGTTTGTTGTCAAACCCGATTTTAAAGCCGAAACATGGGAAGAATTCGTAGCGATGGCTAAAACGACCGAGAAACCGATTCGCATCGGTTATAAAGATCCTGTCGCAGTGGCTAAAATAGTGTTCGAAGAAGCACTTAAACACGAGGGAATTACATTCGGAGGAGATTTATCCCAACAGGACTTAAAAGTGCAGATGATTAACGTCCAGGGCGGCGGCAAATTGAACGTGGCACTTTCCGGTGACCTTGTCGATGGTTACGTCGGCAACAATCCGTTCCCGGCAATCGCCGTCGAAAAAGGACTCGGCAGGATTATTTGTGACCTCGAGGAGCTTCCCCCGGGGACTTTCCGAAATCATCCCTGCTGTTGCATCGCCGCAAATTCTCAAATCATGCAGGAAAAATCCGGAGCTATTATCGACCTGCTCGTTTTGTTTATGCAGGCCAACGAAACAATCAACAAAGACACTGATAAGGCGGTCGCATCGGCTGTAAAATGGATAGGGACCAGCGAAGAGGTCGAAAAAATGAGCATACCTACCAGCGGCTACTCGATGGAACCATCAGAGATGTGGCACCAAACAATGGCTCAGTGGATAAAAGCAATGCAAGGCATGGAAATATTCAAAGATAAACTTCAGGGACTGGAGCAAGAGCAGGTTGCCGCGATGGCTTATGATTTTTCACTTTTAGAAAAGGCGAGAAAGAAACTTGAGCAAAGAAGAATTGAAAATCAGTAAATCCCGGAACTATTCGAAGCTGCTTCGATGGATCGTAGGGCCGGTCGTTCTGTTAGTGATATGGCAGGCCGCCGCACAATATTACAATCAGCCGTGGATTTTTCCTTCGGTCACAAGGGTCCTGTCGCAGCTCGCGCACCCTCTCCGGCAGCATTACAACTCCGGCTCGCTTTTAAGCAACACCCTCATCAGCCTTTTGAGAGTACTCATCGGATTTTCCCTTGCGGCGGTTATCGGAGTGACACTTGGTATCGTAATGGGCTCCGTTACATTTATCAGGGATTTACTCGAACCAGTGATAGAATTACTCCGGCCT
>CAYVXS010000361.1:0-4060 GCA_964454885.1 uncultured Pirellulales bacterium | reverse complement strand
CAGGTTGTTAAATGCTCCGCCGGCAACATACTACGCCGCTGAATTTTATTATCAAAAAGTCAAACATACGTATCCTGAGGGCACATTCAATACTGTCAGTGCAAAAGAAATGCTTGCTACAAACCGTCCGAAATATTTCAAACGAAATTTGGAGCATATCCTGCTCATTGCAAATTATCGAAAAATCAAGACCGTACTTGCAACATTTGCATACTCGCCGCTCTTTGAAGATGAACCTGCCGTGGCCTCAGATGAATATATTACTGCTTATGCTGAAATGAACGACACTATAAAATCTGTGGCACAGGAAATGAGGGCAAACCTTTTTGATTTTGCGAGAGTTTTTCCCACCGATAAATGTTATTATACAGATGGGATTCACGTCAACGAAGATGGTGCCAAACTGAAGGCGGACTTGTTTACCAAATATGTAATTGATAGCAATCTTATTCCTACCCCCCAGCAAACACTTTCAGAAACACCGGAGCCGAAGTGAGCAAAGCCAGACGAATATTTATTATTATTGACATAAGCGATAGGCCTTTGAAAATACATCCAATATAAGAGATAAAAGGATTTGCTAAAATGAAACTATTGATAAATATCCTGTGCTGTTTTGTGCCTTTGAAAAAATGGCGAAGGAAGATCAGGCATCGTATGATATCCCTGAAAGAACGGCGAAAAGTGCTCTTGGATTATGGATGTAAGTTCGATTCCAATATTATAACCACTCCCCAAGGTGTTAAAATTGATATTTCCGACAACTTAGACAATCCCTTATATCTCGTTATAGAAGTTTTCGTGCATAGCGAATATAACCTGAATCTGAGAGAAGAATCCATACTCATTGATATAGGAATGAATCGTGCAGCGGCATCTTTACTTTTCGCTGCCAAGGATAATATTCAAAAAATATATGCCTATGAGCCTTTTAAACCGACTTTTGAGATGGCAATGAAAAATCTGAAACTAAATCCAAAGCTTAGTGCAAAAATAATACCTCTCAATTTCGGGCTTGGTAAATCAGAGGCAACTATGGAATTGCCGTATGTACCCGATGCTGCAGTTGGTATGAGTACTACTCATGAGGTATGCAAAGGAAGAAAGAACATTCAAAAGGAAAAAGTTATTATTAAAGACACCGCCCGGGAATTCATCGCTATTTTAAAAGACAACAATGACAAAAATATAATCGTAAAATGCGATTGTGAAGGTGCAGAATTCGAAATCTTCGAAAGACTTGATGAAGCAAATATTCTGGATAGAATAGATGTTGTCATGATGGAATATCATTTCGAAAAGCCTGACAAGTTAATAGACATCCTGACAAAAAATAACTTTGCCGCTCAGGAAAGGCCCGGCTTAAGAAAGGATACCGGATTTATATATGCAGTAAGAATGGCAGAAAAGAATTAACCGTTGTTTTGCCGGGTAAAATGTATGTCAAAAGTAAAACGATTCTTTATCATTGCCGATATTAAAAGCAATCCGATGAGAATGTTTTCGGATCAAATCCCCATGCTGGCCAAAGGTATCATCCGTCTTGGACATGATGTTCGTTTTTTCAGTTATTGTGATGCTCTATCTCAAATAAGCCCGTTCAAAAGCAAAACTATTTCCGCATTTTTATATAAATCGCGTATTGACGAGCTTTTAGTCAAGCACATTAAAAACTATCAGCCAGATATCGTATATACCAGTTTTCCTGATACTTTCGATGCGGAAACAATACAGCATATCAGAGAAGTGTCACCTGATACAGTAATTATTGGCTTCGATGGTGATCCGTGGCCAAAACAACAAAAAAACAGGATTGAAACCGCCAAAGAGCTTGATATATTAACTGCAACCAACGACGGCCGGTGGTTACAGGATTATCGGGATGCAGGTGTTCGGCTATGTGTATTTATGCCGAACTTTTGTGATCCTGACATTGAATATCGATATGATGTTGAGGAACAATGGAAGACAGATATTTTGTGGATAGGCAAATTAGGACATCATGCGGATAAAAGCGAGACATTCAGGGAAAAACTGGTCCTGGAATTGGCCAAACGTCCGAATTGCACCCTGTATGGCTGTTGTGGAAGACCAAAAATTGGTGGAAGGGATTTTTTATTTGCTATAAGTGGCGCTCGTATAGGTGTAAATGTAAACGCATACGGCCCGGTGAAATTGTGTCACTCGGACAGGCTTACAAGATTTCTTGCCTGCGGCACTTTTGTTTTGGCAAAAAGGTTTCCTGATGCCGATATCCTTTACAGGGATGGAGAGCATTTAAAATATTTTGACGAAATCGACGAGTTTTTCGAATTAACCGACTGGTATCTAAAACACGAAGACCAGAGGAAGAAAATTGCCGACGCCGGAATGGAATGGGCACATGAACAATTCAATGGAACAAAAATCGCCGGTTATATACTTGAACTCGTTGAAAAAGGCAGTTACAGTGCACCCTGGTTCTAAAATAAGATTTGAATTTATATAAATTAAAGCAGCTTTTCAAAAAAGATGTTTTAAATAGCGTTCTAAAAGATAATTATAAAGGCTGGAGTTTTTGGATTTTTCAAAAAATTCCAGCGCGGCTTTTTCCTTGCCGGCTTTAACGGAAATCCTGGCGCATTTTAGATAGACTTGTGATAAACATTTGCCTTTATATGATAGCAGGTTTGATGGTAAATGATATATGTTGTCATTGAAAACCGTTTCATAGTACTTTGGCAATTCTTCCGCCCACCTTAATTTGCTTACAATGGATTTAGATTGCTCGTGATTTCGAAAAAAGGCGACTGCGCCTGGCACATACTTAATCAAACCGTGAGCGGCTATTCTAATAAAATATTCACGGTCCAAAATAACGTGCCACTGGGGAACCAAATAACCTAATTTTTTAATAACTTCATATCGCCACATGGCCGATTGTTGGGGAATCGGACATTCGGCATATTTAAGCATGTTCCTGATACTTGTATGCTTTCCTTTACGAAGACGCTTTTTTGAAGGCTCCGGTCCTTGTTCTATATCACCATAAATCATATCAACATTCGGATTTTCTTTGAATTGATGAACACGGTCGGCAACATAATCAGGGTATAAAATATCATCCGAATTTACCCAGCATACCAGATCACCATTTGCACGTTTTAATCCTTTATTGACCGCATCAGCCTGGCCGTCATCGGGCTCGCTGATCCAATAGGCTATTTTTCCTTCGTAATTTTTAATAATATCTATACTGTTATCTGTAGAGCCGCCGTCGATAACCAGATATTCGATATTATCGTAAGTCTGATTTAGAACCGATTGGATTGTTTGCTCTAAAAATCCACCCTGGTTATAAGATGGAGTTATTATGCTTACACAGACTGAATTGCTCGTTTCTATCATAAAAATCAAGAATATAAAATTTATTGTTTTTCAATAATATAAAATGGAATACGAAGCATTGCAACTAACTATAATTATCGAAAGTTTCATATTATCGGTTTAACGACCGTGGTCTTGCTACAACGGCGAATTGTTTATACCTTAAATCAGCGATGGAATTTAGCAGAATTATATTCAACAACTTATAAGTTCGGCTGCGGGTCGGATTAATTCCTTCCATCCGCAATACTTCAAAGCCTAATTGATCGAACATTTTAACGATACTTTTATACGTGTAAAACCTCAGATGGGTTCTATCCAGCACACCCTGGTCCTTGTAGTCCCAGTTGCCGTGTATTACTAACTGCATAAAAATCCGGTAATATCTAATGTTTGGAATCGATGCAATGACAACACCATTGGCAGTTAATTTCGTTTTCAAAGCAGATAAAAGAGATTCGGGATCACTCAAGTGTTCCAGAACATCGAAGAGAATGACACAATCGAAACGACCGTCCGGTATTTTTTTAAGTGACTCAGTCGCATCGCCGATGACGACTTTATCTAGTTTTTTTGATGCCCTGTGGGCTACTTCCCTGTTTATTTCAATCGCCCAGGTCTCGGCATTAAATTGTTGTTTAACAAGAGATGAAAACTCGCCGGAACCACAACCAATTTCCAGAGAAGTTTTTAT
>CAYVXS010000360.1:0-4060 GCA_964454885.1 uncultured Pirellulales bacterium | reverse complement strand
CGTGCGGATTCGGAGTTTTTCGAATATATTCAATGTCCAAATTATTCTTTGGAAACCAAGGTAAAAGGTTTTTCGACAACAAACTATACAAATTCCCCCAATATCTGGATGGAAATCAACCAGGTGATGAGCAGAGATGTCGCCAAAATCTCATCGCAGGAGACAGTCGCTGCAGCAGCGATGGCCATGGCGGAAAAAAATATCTCCTGTATCGTTGCAACGGACAGTGAAATTGTCACGGGAATCCTTACAGAGACGGACCTCCTTAAAAAAGCGGTTGTTCAGGGCAAAGATACCCGCAGGATGAAAGTGGAGGAAATAATGTCATCTCCTGTTCAGGCCGCTCCATCCGATTTGTCGGTACTCGAAGCAGGCAACATAATGGCAGACAAAAAAATCAAGCGATTGCCCATCCTGGACGGCATGAAACTGGTCGGTATCGTGACACAAACAGATTTGACCCGCGTTCTGACATCTTACGGGATGTGGAGAGACATCTCTGAAATAATGAGCAGTGACGTATATACGATGCAAAGAAAAGCGACCATAACAGAAGCTGCGGAAATAATGGCTTCGCATAATATTTCATCGATCGTCGTCATGGATGCAGACCGCGTCACAGGTGTCCTTACCGAAAGAGACCTTTTTAAAAGAGTCATTGCATTGAACAAGGACCCCGGTCGCACAAAAGTGGAAGAAGTTATGTCTTTTCCGGTGTCCAGTATTCCTCCGAATTATTCGGTTTTCAGCGCCAGCCGAACGATGGAAAATAAAAATGTTCGCAGGCTGGTTGTGACTGATGGCAGGAAGCTTTGCGGCATCGTAACCCAGACGGATATCTTCAAAGCGGTCAAGGACAAGATACAGGCCGAAGAAGAAACTATCCTGGGATTTATGGATGAGTCTAAAATTGGCTTTTACATGACCGACCTGAATCACATCGTCACTTATGTCAATCCCGCATTCGTGAGGCTCTTCGAGGCTTCCGGGCCACAGGAATTCATGAACAGGGAATTCTTCAATGAGCGATTCTGGATCAACTCCGAAGAAAGAGCACAGTTTCTAAGTGAGCTGGACAATGAGTATATAAAAAGCAAGGAAATCTCTCTTAGAACATCCGAAGGCAACAAGATTTATGTCACCATTTTTTCAAGTCCTACTACAGGTATGTGCGGCCAAATCAACGGATATCAGGGAATAGTTTATGACATCACCGCGAAGAAAGAATTGTCCGCTTTGAGGAAAGCGGAAGAAGCCTTGCGAGAGAGCGAAAAAAAATGGCGCTCACTGGCGGAAAATGTACCCGATGTCATCCTTTCCGTGGATAAAGACGGCAGAATTCAGTTCATTAATCGCTCTATCACAAGTTTCGATACCGAGAATGCGATTGGAACGACAATCTACGAATATATATCGACAGAGCAGCATAAAATAGTAAGAGAATCCATCGAGAAGGTTTTTCTGACCGGACAACCGGACAGCTACAAAATCAATGCCCCCGGTGAATATGGGCCGAATACAAACTGGGAAACCCGCGTCGTACCTGTTACAATAGACGGGCAGGTTGCTACAGTTAATCTGATATCAACGGACGTCACAGAACGTACTGTGGCTCAAAACAGACAGGCTAAACTTCTCAACAGAGTGCAGAAAATCAACCGCGAGTTAAATGACTTTGCACACATTGTTTCACATGATCTCAAAGAACCTTTGCGATCAATCAAGATAGCAACAGAATGGATTTCGGGCGATTATAAAGATGTACTGGACGATAAAGGAAAAGAGTACCTGGAATTGCTCTCTAATCAGGTTTCTCGAATGTATGAATTGATCGAGGGCATATTAAAATATTCGAGAGCAGGGCATCTGAAGAATCAAAAAGAGTGGATCGATCTTAAACTGCTCATGCCGCAAATTATCAGTATGGTTCCTGTTCCCGATAACATAGAAATCGCAATTGACGGCGAAATGCCTGTCGTCGAGTTCGAGCGAACACAAATTTCTCAGGTTTTTCAGAATCTATTGAGCAATGCCATAAAATATATCGACAAGCCGCTCGGTCGAATAAAAATCGGCTGTATCGAAGAGGCTGATAACTGGAAGTTCAGCATCACGGACAACGGCCGTGGGATCGAACAGAAAAACTTCGAAAAAATCTTCCGGATGTATCAGACGCTTGAAATGCGAGACGATATGAAAAGTTCCGGCATCGGTCTTACACTCGTCAAAAAAATCATTGAAACATACGGTGGAGCCATTTGGGTCGAATCAGAATTAGGTCAAGGCAGTACTTTTATATTCACTCTACCCAAACAGAATAATCCGGTTAAAAATGAAAAGACCGAAACCGGCGTAACATACTGATAATTACATAGAATGATAATTTTAAACTGACGTTATTGTAGTTACTTTACCGAACTATCCTCCGGCAGGCCGAGCTTTTCGTATAAATTCCGCCGGCCGGCCTTATCTCCCTCGATGGTCGCCCTGGCGTATTCGGCAACTTCTTTCGCATGTGCTCTCGGTACCACAATCACACCGTCACCGTCGGCAACAATTACATCGCCAGGTTCGACCAATACTCCGCCGCAGACTACGGGACGATTGACAGATTCGACCTCGTTTCGCCCCGGGCGAATGCCTCTGCCAGGCTTGCGGAAATAAAGGGGGATTTTTTCGGTAATAATTTCGTCCGTATCACGGGCCGTGGCGTCGGTAACGACTCCGACACAACCGGCCAATTTCCATCCCATGATATTATTCGAGCCGATAGAGCCTACGTCGGCGTCCGGGGCTTCGTCGATAACCAAAGCAGAGCCTTTGCGCAACAGCGGGACAAACGGCTCACTGGAGATATTGTTATACCAGTTGCTTACCCATGCATCGAACGCCTCGGTTTCCATCCGCGGTGCCGGGGGCTTGTTCGTCGGGACATATCGTACGGTCACCGCGATACCGATAAAACGGTGCGCGTAATTTTGGGTATCTTTCCAGAGGGCGTGGATTTCGGGTGACATCAGGCCGATATTTGTCAGCCCGGCCTTGTCCATCCCGTCGGAAACATCCGCTACGCGCAGGCCTTCGAACAATTCAAGGACCTGACAGTCCTGTTCGGCGGTATAAACCTTGGTCGTGATGAAATTTTTGCCGGCCCTCAACTCTTCCACATCGGTGGCCGGATTCTGCTGCGCTTCGGCCGATTTCGAATAAATGGCAACGGCCGACAATAAAAATACCATAAGACCGGATAAAACAACCACAGCTACATTTGAGTTTATTTTTACAATTCGCATTTGTGGCCTCCTTAATTCACATAAATTCGATAATTCGAGCACATCAATACTTTAAGCATTTTCCACGCCTGTTCAAGGCAAAACATAAGCTCTTGATAATTTCCACCTATTGAGGTACAGTAAAACAGCAGGTAAATACAGGAAAAACATACTAATACCATGATTGAAATTACACGTAACATTTATATCAGTGATGATGAGCTGGTTTTCAGGGCATCTCGCAGCGCCGGTCCGGGCGGACAAAATGTCAACAAGGTCAATACCCGGATGGCTCTGTTATTCGATGTGTCCGGCAGCCGCAGTCTTTCCAACCGGCAAAAACAGCAAATCCTTTCCCGCCTGCCAACGCGGATCGATAAAAACGGCCTTTTGCAGATTGCTTCACAAAAGTTCCGGACGCAAAAGGCAAATCGAAATGCAGCCATTGAGAAATTCCGAACTTTGCTTGCCGGCGCTCTAAAAAACCGACCGTTAAGGAAAAAAACCAGAGTTCCTTTTAGTTCCAGGCAAAAACGCCTGGATGAAAAAAGAAAACACAGCCGGTTGAAAAAACAAAGGGCTAAAAACGTCCCAATCGAATAAATCCTTTAAAAAAGGATTTTTTTTAGATTAAATTTTATCCTGATACGTCATACTGATAGTTAAGATCGATGATTTAACCAAATTAGGCTTGCTGTAGATGCTGGAAGACGAGCGTCTGATATCGGAACTCCACCAAGGGGATAAAAAGGCCCTGCGCCAAATCTACCTGAAGTATAAAGACAACC
>CAYVXS010000359.1:0-4064 GCA_964454885.1 uncultured Pirellulales bacterium | reverse complement strand
CCTGATGCTTTGATACGTTTTTCGATTGCACCGGGTTTTGCGATGTCAACCGCGAAAGATACGAGCACTAACAACGCCAGCATAACCGCGGCGGTGGCGTACACAGCTTTTGATGTCAGCCACTGGTATTTATTTTTTTCCTCACCGAAGGGATTGTACAAGCGTTCAAAAAGATTGAGTTTGTTCGAAGCCGAATCGAGTGCCAGTAATGCAAGGCCTATCGGTACGCGGTATTTGTAAAGGTCTTCAGTACTTAATTTGTTCCTGCCCATAAATACTACCGTTTCCGGTAAAGCTATTCGTGCGTTAAGACCTGCTGCTCTCATTGCGGATACCAGGCTAACGTATGTCTCGCTGCCGTCCGAAAGAACCAGAACGGGTGATTCCGCCGATTGTTTTTGTCCGAACAGGTCAATAACACTTCTGGTATCCTGGACGAATCTTTCCATAATTTCAGTTTCTTCCGTTCGGCTGTGGAAAATATCTCCTGTTCCCATATCCAGCACTACGGAATTGCTCAGTTTACCATCCTCGATAAGGCAAACCTGTGTGTTATGAGTCTCTGCGTTAATAATCACCGCATTACGCTGATTTTCGTGAAAGAGCGATTCGAAGGCTTTTGCCGTTCCTTCGCAGTCGAGAAGTATTTGAGCGGGTTGAATTCCCTTGACTTTATCCACAAACGCCTGCATGTTTTGTTTTCTTGCGGCCGCCATAGTGATGACTATTTGACTGTTTTTTGGCGGGCTTGTGCGCCATGCAAGCTCCATTTGCTCGATTGGCAAAGGTAGTCTGCTCTCGGCCTGCAGTTTCACTATTGCTTCGATCTCTTTTTCTTCCATCACGGGTGTTTTCACGCGATAGAAAGCTGTTCCGGCCGAATCAAATCCGATTACGACGATTTTTTCGCTGTCATTGTCGGAACGTGTTTGTACCGTTGGACCGTTGGGCAAACCGCATTCTGCGGCAAAAGCTTGCCAGTTCGTTTCGCCCGCCGTGCCGCTTTTAGTCCAGAGAACCTCAAGAGTACCGTTGTGTTCTCTAAGTTCGACGGCCCTAAGCTCGTCGTCTGTTTTTGCTATAGCAATCACAGTCTGTTGTTTTTGTCTGTTGTATTCGTTAGTGCTCATTAATTACTTGCTCCCTGATACCAGTAGAGTATTTTGCATGGACTGGTGCTTCTGTCCACCACCGCTTCCGTCTGGAGCGACGCTCCGGCTGTTCCGCCTCTGATTGCCGTCGCAACACAGCGGATGGTAAAAACGTTTGAAGTTACTGTTATATAATCCTGAATCATCTGATAATCGGTATCGCTGATTACTCCTGCATCAACGAGTTCAGATATGTCTTCTATTCCGTACATAAGTGTGTCACGGTATTGTATTATTTCCTCAGCGGTGCGAAGGGCTTCGTCACCACCGCCGAGCAGAGCGGCGAGAACTATCTCGGACGCGGTGTTTACGTTTACTTTGGCGGTAGTTTGTGTAGTGCCGGTTGTTTGCCCTGTTGTTCCGGTTGTCTGCGTGGAACCGGTTGTTGTCTGGCCTGAAGTTCCTGTCGTTTGACCGGTACCGGATGTCGTCTGGCCCGAGGTTCCGGTGGTTTGGCCGGTACCGGATGTTGTCTGGCCGGAAGTTCCAGTCGTTCCAGTCGTCTGTCTGGTATTAGTGTTTGTTTGGCTGGAAGCTCCCGTCGTTTGGCCTGTTCCTGATGTTTGGCTTGTCCCGGTTGTTTGATTCGAACTTCCGGTTGTTTGATTTGTTGTTTGCGTCGTTTGCGTTGTCTGACTTGTGCTGCCGCCGCTGCTGTCATACGAATAGCAGGTCAGGTAGCCGGCCCATCCCTGGTCCAGGTAGTCGTCTCCGTTATCGTTGGGCGGACTTGCCTGCCCGTCCCTTTCGTTATAGTCCAAACGGCCGTTAAGATTCGTATCTTCGCCGTAAAACAGATCCTCAGTGACACCTCTGACCAAAAGCAGCTCACGTATTGTCTTGAACGGGCCGTTTCTGGGCAGATACCCAAAGGGAAGATTCTCGTAATATCCGCCTTCGACGCCGACTTCACCCGGTGTCTCGTCGGTGTCACGCCAGTCGATTATGGCATCCGCAACTTCCTCCACCATATACGGCAATCCCAAAAGCTGATCTCTTGTTGCTGTATTGATATTAAGCTTGCTCGCTTCATCGGTTACACGAACGGTAAATACACACCTTTGAAGGGGAATGTCGTTGAAGTCTATATAATTATCACTCCAGAGGTCCGTCAGACAGTCGGTTTCTCTTTCATCCTCGTTTAGAATCGATACAGCTTTCTCGATACCCGCCCGGCAGGCCCACTTACATCTTACGCTTTCCATTCTGGCCAGGCATACTTTCGTATCAAGCCTGCTTTTACGGCCAAGGATGGCAACAATTACCGTTAATACCACGACTATCCACAGCACTGCTACAAGCACAAGCCCGTTTCTGTCTTTAGTATCATATTTTTTCGGTTTAACCTTCATACCTGTATTCTTATTTATTTACACCTGGCAGGTGCTTATTTACTCCTCTGTAGTTTCTGTGGTACTGGTTACAGTCCTGGTGAGATTTACAATGAAAGATTCTATTGTAGGTATTCCCTGGTTTTCCGGTCTGGCTGCTATGATAACTTCAATCATCTGTGGTTGAGTATCCATATCCTCCAGCCACTGGTCGTACCATTCTTCGCCGTCAAAGTAGCGAACCTGGAATAGTTCTATGTTCTCGGCAATCGTAGTTAAAATTCCACCCGACTCGAACTCGTCGCTGGGATTCGGCCATAATCTTCTCATCAGGGAAGATCCATCCTCGTTTTTTACAAGGTAGTATTCAACTTCGTATATGTCACCTTCCGGCTCTAAGGCCCTGGCTTTTGTCCTGTTGATAGTATAAAAGACAATATAACTGGTGCTGTATTCTGCCAAATCCTCGACAGTACCAATTAATTTTGTGTTTTCATAATCTTCGTCACGATAGATATTAGTAAGGTCTCTTTCGATTATATTCGCTGCGAACCTTGCCTCGGATGCAGTGTTTATATTAAGGTCCACCTGCTCATTGCTTGATATAACCGCCTTGAGTGTTCCGACCGCTACCAGCGAGATGAAAGCTCCTATTGTGGAGGCCACCATAACTTCCACTAAAGTAAATCCGGTTTTTTTCAAATGTATTTTCATAATTACTATTGTGCCGTACCGGTATCTGTTTCTGTGCCGGTTTCGGAATACAGGCTGACTCCGTCGAGCATGGTATCCACCGAGACACTGTGAATACGATTATGTTCGATCCAGCTGACGGTTATTGTTACGAGGTAAAGACTATCGATATCCTCGTATTCTGTCGTAACCCTCCATGTATATCCCGGTGCATATTCTTCGAAACTTCCTTCCATTTGTCCTATTGCTATGAATTCGTCGATGCCGAGATAGTCGATCAGGCTGAGCTGTCTGTCAATTAAAGTTAATGCGGTTTCATAACGCCTGTTAAGACTTGTGCCGGTAAGAGAATTTGTACAGATAGCGCCTATCGCCAGCACGGCCCCGCACAAAATAGTGCTGGCTACGATAGTTTCGACTAAAGTAAAACCTCTTTTGCTTTTGTTGGGATTCATTATTCGGCATCCAAATCTACGGTACTTACTTTGACGTTTTCTACTGTTCCTGAAATCAGTTTTGCCTTACCGGTTGCGGCGTTAATACTGACGGTATAATGTGTCCTTTCATCCCCTATCTGAACGACGGCCGATTGTGCGGACCCGTCCGGCAGAAAAACTATTACCGGTAAATCTTCCGTCTCGGTAGTTGTTTCCAGGGCTATCGGTGTAATTTGTATATCTTCGAATCTTATATTTCCTTCGAGAGTAACAGGCTTGCAGTAAGGATCCCTGACGATAGTCTCACTGATTTGCCCGTTTTCTTCGTCGTATAGCGTAGTTACCAGGTAAAATGCATTATTTATTGTATCTAAGCATAATTTGTATTGTTTTTGTTGCTCGACAGCCATCATTCGAGCATAAATGGCGGTTAGACAGAGGTTGATTGCGGT
>CAYVXS010000358.1:0-4064 GCA_964454885.1 uncultured Pirellulales bacterium | reverse complement strand
GATCCCAGCCGTTGCTGCGGTTGAAGAAAAGGTACTTCTTGTCCGGCGAGATTCTGGGGCTGTGTTCAATATAGGCAGAATTAATCTTTGGGCCCAGATTTCGGGGTTTGGACCAGGTGCCGTCCGGCAAACGCTGGGTCAGATACAGGTCTCGATGCCCATAACCTCCCGGTAGATTTATGGCGGTGAATACCATAAAGGACTCATCCGGAGCAATTCCAGGATCGTTCGCTTGTGGGTGATTCAAAGAAATATGATAAGCCTGAGACCATGTGTTGTCAACGAAAGGGACAACCCATATAGTGCTTCTTTCATCCCACCCCTCGCGCATGCAGCAGAGGTAGAGGTTATTATTCATTGCTATAGAACAGGTAAATTCAGGCAACGGAGAACTGAATGGCGGTCCGAGGCTTTGTGGGTCGGACCAGCCATCTACCGTCCAATCGCTGCGATATAGATTGCGTTTGGACGCCGGTTCCACTAAGCCTCTCGTAAAGTAAATGCTATTGGCATCCGGTGACAGACAGGGCCCCCAGGCAGAAGGTTCTTTTTCTCTAATACTTTTTATGAGCTTAGGTGCTGTCCAGCCCTGAGTCGTATTTTCTGTGATGAAAATACCCCCGACTCGGGGCAAACGACGGACGGAGCAACGGACATAACAAAATGTGTTTCCATCCGCAGAGAATGTTCCATTGGACTCCCACACTTGCGGCCGCGTATCGCTGATCAATCCGGGGGCAAAGACCTGAGCCGTGGATCCGGGTGGGATTTGTCCTAAATAAGGTCCAACAGCAAACGGTTCGGCGAATACGGTACTGCTCCCCCACAAAGCAATAGTCACAATCCAACACCTGGTGTATTTTATCTGTTTCATTGTTGGTTTCCTTTCATTTTTGCGCTGTGTTGTTTTTATTTATCCTCAATTTGATGTAGTTCTCATGGAGAAAAGTAAGGTAATGTGATGTAAACGGAAAATCAAGAGGAAAAAGCCGCAAAAGCCGGTGGGAATAATCATATTTAAATGAAAAAAGCTTGTAATTTGGCTGGAGTTGCGCATAATCTTAACTTGATAATTTAGATAGTGTTAAGGAGATACGCATATAGAAGCAACGGATGAGACTATTTGTTGGGTCGTTAAGTTCAAAATAGGGGGGAGCCTGAGATTTCTGTCCCACGCCGAGACGCTCCGTGTTTTTCAGAGGGCGTGCGTTCGAGCCGGTATCAATCTGCAATACAGCCGCGGTTTTAATCCCCGCCCGAGGATGTCTTTGCCTTTGCCCCGGCCGGTAGGAGTGGAATCGGATGATGAACTGCTTACTTTAAAAGCGTATCGTGATGCGTCGTGCGTGATGAGTGATGCGAAAGGATATCCATGCGTGCAAGACGACGAATATCAGGATAATGAAGTACACAATACGCAATACACAGCACGCAATACAATCAAAGAAAATCTTTCCTCGCAACTGCCGGAGGGTTTTGAATTAATATCGGTGAATTTTTCCGAAACGCGGGCTTCGTATCAGCCTCGTTCGGTTACTTATGTATTTTCAGTGCGGCCGGAATTTCTCGATGAGCAGTTGAAAAACAGGATCGATAATTTAATGGCAAGCGAGAATCTTTTTATCCGGCGGTCGGCTGATGAGCGAAAATCGAATTTTAAGGATATGGATGTCAGGCAGTTTTTAAGCTCGATAGAGCTTGAGGGGGCCGATATAGTTGTTGAGTGTGAAGTAACAGCGGCCGGTTCGATACGCGTCCAGGAAGTTTTGGAACTTTTGGAACTGGACGAAACGAAGCTGGCATCGCCGACTAAGCGGACGAGAGTTAAATGGCGGGATGTGTGAGGTGAGCGAAGGCTGCGCCGAAAAGTTTCAGCGCAGGCCGAAGCCGCTGCGGCAATGGATTCGCCGGCGGCGAAAGAACGAAATACGATATTTAGGAAGTAAAAATGTCGAGAGAGATGTTGATTAATGTCGCGGAGAGCGAAGAGTGCCGTGTTGCGGTTGTCGAGAACGGCCAGTTGGAAGAGCTTTATGTCGAAAGAGCGAGCCTGAGCAGTCATGTCGGCAATATTTACAAGGGCAAGGTCGCTAATATCGAGTCGGGCATCCAGGCCGCCTTTATAGATTTCGGTGTGGGGAAAAACGGTTTTCTCCATATCAGCGACCTGCACCCGAAATATTTTTCCGGCTCCAGAGAAAGCTCGGCGGAAAACGTCGGCCGGCGAAAATCCCTGAAGGACCGCCCGCCCATCCAGCATTGCCTGAAGAGGGGAAATGAAATTGTCGTCCAGGTCACGAAAGAAGGACTCAAGTCGAAGGGTGCGACGCTGAGCACCTATCTGGCCCTGCCCGGCAAATATCTTGTCATGCTGCCCTGGATGAAAAAGCACGGAGTATCGCATAAAATCGAGGATGAGGACGAACGCAAAAGGCTGCGGGATATTTTGGAACAATGCAATCCCCCGAAATCCCAGGGTTTTATCATAAGGACGGCGGGGCAGGGATGCTCGAAAAGAGATATTCAAAATGATTTGAAGTATCTCAAGCGGTTGTGGAGGGCGATTGAGGCCCGGATCGATAGGGAAAAAGCACCCGGTGAGCTTTATCAGGAATCCGATCTGGTGATAAGAGCGCTGCGTGACATGTACAACAGTAAAATCGATAAAATAATCTGCGATTCCGAAAGTGTCGTTCGTAAAATCAGGGAGTTTTTCTCCATCACTACGCCGCGAATGAAACGAAAGGTTGTATTTTACGAGGGCAAGGTTCCGCTTTTTCATAAGTATCAAATCGAAGATGAAATTACCAAGGTGCAGTCCCGCAGGGTCGAGCTTAAAAGCGGCGGTTCAATTGTAATAGAACAAACCGAGGCCCTCGTCTCAATCGACGTCAACAGCGGCCGATACCGAAAACAAAAAAGTGCCGAGCAGACGGCGTACGAGAGCAATATCGAAGCCGCCGAAGAAATTGCCCGACAGCTCAGGTTGCGCGACCTCGGGGGGCTGATTATCTGTGATTTCATTGATATGCGAAATTCCAAGCATCGCAAGGCCGTGGAAAAGGCATTTCGCACGGCGGTTAAAACCGACCGCGCCCGCACGAAAATCCTGAGCATAAGCAGGTTCGGCGTCGTGGAAATGACCCGGCAGAGAATGCGTCCCTCGCTGCAGTCAAGCACGTATTTGGCATGTCCGAATTGTGCCGGTACGGGTTTTGTCAAGAGCCACGAGTCGCTGGCGATAGAATTTATCCGACTGTTGAATCTCTCGTCGTCGAAGGAGCAGATAAAGAAGATAGAGCTGTTCGTATCGCCGGAAGTCGCGGGGTATCTGCAGAATCTCAAAAGGGCGTCAATCTCGCTGATCGAGCAGAACAGCGGCAAACGTGTCATCATACATTCCGCTTCGGAATACACCGGGGAAAAACACGAACTTCTCTGTTATAATGATAGGGGAAATGTCATAAAAATATAGTTTTATGAATCATATTCGGATTGCTTGTGTCACTGGAGACAAAGGACACATGAAGTTTGACCTTGACTACGCACGTAAAGTAATCAAAGCGGAAGCGGATGCTATCGGCTCGCTGACGCCGATCGTTAACGCCTCTTTCGCCAAAGCGGTGGAGATGATTTATAACTGCAGCGGGTCCTGCATATTGAGCGGCATCGGCAAGGCCGGTATCATCGGTCAGAAGATAAGCGCAACTTTAGCTTCGACCGGTACGCCCAGCCATTTCCTACATCCGGCCGAGGCCGTCCACGGCGATCTCGGCAGATTACGCAAAGACGATCTGGTTATTGTCCTGAGCTACGGCGGCGAGACGGATGAGGTGACTCGGCTGATTAATCTGGTCAAACAACTGGATATCATGCTGATCGCGATAACAGGTGAAAGTGATTCCACGCTTTGCAAGCACAGTGACGTTGCTTTGTGTATGGGGCAAATCAGCGAGGCCTGTCCTCTCGGTGTCGCCCCGAGCGTCTCGACTACCTGTATGCTGGCACTCGGCGATGCCCTGGCCGTTACGGTACTGAAGGCCCGGAACTTCAGCGTCGTGGTG
>CAYVXS010000357.1:0-4069 GCA_964454885.1 uncultured Pirellulales bacterium | reverse complement strand
CGTGGTTTTGGCTTTTTCCGGATACGGATTGAAAGCGGACGACCCTGCCTCGATGAATTCCTTTCGATTGGATTCATCGACTTTCAAATAAGCAACATCGTCAGCGATAAGCCCGAACATTCTGCCATCGCAATAGAGCCCCGCTCCGCCGAACATTTTACGAACGGATACATCGGCCCAGTTGTCTAACTGGCCAATCACATAATTTACGAATTCATCCGATATTGGCATCAGCAAGATCCTTTGTTGTTTCTACTTTCGATTGAGGCCTTTGGTTCGCCCTTTCAATCCAGTGCAAAAATTAAAGCGTCGTCGCTGGAGGTAATTTATACACAACGAGCCTGATATAATCAAGCTTCACAAATCCGATTTTTTCGTGCGAAAACAAGTTAAAGAAATAATTGACTTCGTAGCAATCACCATTAAACTAATCTCATAAAACAATAATGATAGTATCGCATTGTCGGAGAAGGTTGCTGCCGGGGTACGAATTCGGATTAGAGAGAGAGTTCCAATGAATAAATCATTCATTTCGTTCGTTTTAATAATTATCTCGGCAGCAGCAGTTTTTGCCGCGAACACTACCCAAAACACCGACGGAGGTGCAAAACAAATGCAGGAAATCGAACCGAACAATGTCGTCTGCGATAGTAACATGGTCAATATCACGGTCATATATGACAATAATACTTTCAAAGAAGGACTTGGAACCGCCTGGGGATTTTCCTGTGTTATAACCGGACTCGAAAAAACCATACTCTTTGACACAGGTGGCGACGGTCCGTTACTGATTGAGAATATATCGAAACTGGGAATCGATCCGAACGGCATCGAGATAGTTTTTCTCTCACACGCGCACTGGGATCACGTCGGCGGGATAGAATCATTCTTAGAGAAGAACCATAAAGTCGAAGTTTACGTTCCCGAATCATTTCCCCGGGATTTCAAACAGATGGTCTCCTCTCGAGGAGCAAAAATTATCGAAACGGAAAAATCCGCCCAAATCTGTAAAGGCGCCTATTCAACGGGACAATTAGGGACATCCATAAAAGAGCAGGGACTGATTATCCGAACAGACAAAGGGAAGATATTAATTACAGGCTGCGCCCATCCCGGCATTGTGAACATGGTGAGTAAAATAAAAGAACTATTCAATGAAAATATCCTGTTCGTTATGGGCGGTTTCCATCTCAATGCAACGAGTAACAGAGAAATCAACAATATCATCAAAGCCTTCAAAGATATGCGGGTCAAATATGCCGGGCCATGTCACTGTACCGGTGATAATGCAAGGGCGCTTTTTGCAGAGCAGTTCGGTGACAAATACATTAATATCGGCGCGGGCCGGGTCATCACAGGAAAGAATTTACAATGAATTCCGTTAAATACAAACCAATCGGTATAATTCACTCTCCATTTAAAAACCCAACAGGGATTCCCCACCAGGCGGCCCGTGCCCCTGAGATAACTGGAAAGATCGAAATATTCGACGAATATATTGACGGCCTTACAGATTTGGACGGATTCAGTCATATCGTTGTCATCTTTCACCTGCACCTCATAAAGAAAGGCAGCCTGAAAGCACATCCGCCGTCGGACAATCGTGAGCACGGAGTTTTTGCCACGCGAAGTCCTCGCCGGCCGAATCCCATCGGCGTATCGGTTGTCCGCCTTAATAATATCGACCGTAATATCTTAAACATATCCGGCATCGATATGGTGGACGGCACACCCGTTCTGGACATCAAGCCATATATTCCAGCATTGAATCCAACAAAAGCAGTTCGTACCGGCTGGCTTAAAAATAAAATCGAGGCAATGAACAAGAGCAAATCAGGTGATCGTTGACTTATAATTCATGATATGAAAGTGCCGTATGAGCTGTAAATGGTATAGTATATGCCCGTTAAGAAGATTTGAAAAGCAAGGCAAGTTAGATAATACCTGGTCACAGAATTATTGCCTATCCGACAGCAACTGGAAAAACTGTATGAGATACCAGTCAGAAGAAAAAGGCCGTTATCATCCCGACAACATGCTACCGAACGGCAAAATCGATAATGAATTATCTTAGAGCATTGGCTCTTTTTAAAAACTCGAAACCCAAAAACGGAGCAGGAGGGATTCGAACCCCCGTTACCTTTCGGTAAAACGGTTTTCAAAACCGTCGCGATCAGCCACTCTGCCACTGCTCCACATTTTCTTAACCAACTTACCAATCGACGGTTAAAGTCTTTTACAGAACAAATTGACCGAAAAAACTTCTCTGGTAATCCCAGTGGTTGCGTTTTTTGTCAATTTAATCGGTAATATTAAGTTTATACCTTTGTTTTGTCAAGTTGTTTAGCCGAGTGAGCGGGGTACTTCTCAGAACTGTGCCTTTTCCTGTCCGGTAACCTTTTTCTTATCGACGACTTTCTTCTTTGGTATTTCAATCCCCCTCTACAAAAAAGGCGCTTCTATCAAAGCGCACTCCGAGAGAAGATCGTTTTTTAATTTGGGGCGTTTCATACCTTTGTTGTAACGAATGTCACCATATAGTGCCCCCTCCTGCCCCCGTCAGAAGACCACCCCTCCTTGATGTATTTTACATCTTTACTATAAGGAAAATTTCTCCTTTTGTGTTCTGAATAAGACCTATCTTGAATTATCAGCCTGTCAGACTTGTGAACAGGTGGCTTTATGAGTAGAAGAACAAAGGGTATAAGCATGACGCTCATGGCCCCGATCTCATATTAATTCACTACCACCTCAATGGAAAATGTGTTAATAGGTTCCACGTCTGTCTCCCAGGTTCTGCGATAGACAAGCTGAAGATTCATTTGTCCTGCACTTACGGCCTTGAAACGAAAGATTTCCCAGCCGCCCGCACCCACTATCGGCGGGTCGCCTTCATCAGATGACTTAAATTCTGCTTCGCCAATCTGCTCTAAGATAGAGTTCGGGTCTTCAACTACTTCCCATTGATATCCGGTGGTGGGATTTGATTCCAGCGTAACAACAAGAATCTGACCCAGTTCAAGCGGGACCTGACTATCAGCATCAACAACATGGACCTCTTTTGGGCAATTCTCCTGCTCCCAGTAGTACATAAATAGTTCCAGGTCTAATCTATCAACGATACCGTCGCCATCCGGCTGTGGAGCAATATCACATAGTGGGTTATCGGTACCCCAACATTCAATTAGTATTATATGATCTTCTATATCCAGGATTCCATCGCCGTTGAAGTCAGCAACCAACGGTAACGGGGCTTGTCCGGTTAATTCTACGGTTCCATAATCATCGGCATTCATCCAATGATTATTATATGCTGCGGCTGTTACCCATACAGAACCAAAAAAATTATCCCGCGTTTTAGGTGATTCATCGGGATTATCATTATCACAATAGGCTAATGATAAACCAATTATTTTGCCTTCCTGAAGCTGGACTCTGGAGCCTTCTTTATTATCATTTTCATACGTATCATCATACACGATGAGAGAAAATTCTCTGGTATACACATTTCCTGTTTTTCTTAAAGCAAACTCAGGAAAATGGTCGCTATAATTAGGAAATGTTCTGTCACCCCAGCCAGTCCCGTCTGAGTCTAAGATGACACACTGGGTATTGACGTTATTATCCTCGGGACAGTCTGCATAAATATGATAAGAAAAAGCATTCTCAGCGTTTGTTCCCCATGATTGGCCTGTACTGCCGGTGCCGTCAAATACATGCAGTCCTCCGGATTTATCCTCATCAATAAAGACCTCAAGAACATCATAATTATAGTTTTCCTGCTCGGCTGCACTTTGAATAAATCCATCGACAATAACATCATCTACTATTTCCACCAGGAAATAAAGCACATTTTCTTGAGAAGACCATACTATTTTATATCGCCCGGAATAATCATTGGCATCTACAGAACCACCGTAGGGAATCCACACCTGATCTATAGTCTGCCACTTCACATTTTGCCAGCACCCATCATCTCCAATCCCATCGATGACCGGTGGAGTGGGTACATCGGGAGTCTTTACTATATCATCTTGTGTGGCTAAAACGACACCTGTCCATAGAAGGA
>CAYVXS010000356.1:0-4084 GCA_964454885.1 uncultured Pirellulales bacterium | reverse complement strand
GTGAAAACCCACCACTTCCGCTATGACATGCCTTCCGTCACGAATATGTATCCCGCATAATTCTCCCAGTCCCACTTCAGGACCATTAGATTCGACCGTCAGCCCCGAGACCCTGACGACAGAACCGCGACAATGAAGTAAGTTTACCTCATTCAATGCCGAGTGAAGTTTGTTAAAATCAATTGAGCTGATATCAGCAACATTAACAGCCATAAATTATCATGCCTTTTTAAGCGCTTCGCCGATTTGTTCCAGATGTTCCTCGATTAACGAATGAACGGTTCCCTTTGGACTTTTGACCAGGCATTCCGCCAGTCCTATATTCGGATCTGGAATTAATTTAATGCCGGTTAAAGTTCCCTCTTGTTCGTTCTCAAGGGCCTTTTTGCATTGCTCCAGGTCTTTCGGATTCAAATAGACATTCACTTCATGTCGAGTCGGAACATTTTTAATTGCTTCTTTTACGATAGCTTCAATTTCGTAATCACCTTTTTCCACTTTTTGGACCAATATCTTCCTCGCGATTTGAATCGCAAGGCCGATGATCTCTTCTTTGTGTTTCGTTAAAACGTCTTCATAAAATTTGTTCAGCTTATCGGTTATATCATTAAGTATTCGGCAGGTTTGTAAAAGCTCAGTCTTTTGAATTTGACCGTCCTGCATCGCGGGTGTTTGAGTATCGGAGCCTACATGAGTATGACTAACCAATTCAGTCCCGCGCCCGTTGAGATTATGCTTGTTTTCAAAAGGCGCGGGACAAGTTTCTAATATTTTTGCCGAGATGATCGGTTTGGTTAGAATAATTACGGGTTGACCAAACATCGCATCACTCTTCTATAAACGCAAGTTCACCTTTTTCGTTCATTTGACGTAAAATCTGGACAAGCTCTCCTTTTGCCTGCTCGATATCTTCTTTTTTTGGTGCAGACATAAGCGACGTTTCCTCGTCCAGTGCTTCAGCGGCCCGCTCGGAAATATTGGACCTGATTTTTCCGATGATAGTTTCGTCGGTTTTGTGTAAGGCCAGTGCTAATTTTCGTGAATCGATTCCTCGTAACGCCTCCTGGAGAGACCTGTCCGTAATCTGGGGTATGTCTGTCCAGATTATCATCAGCTCGGCCACCGTCCTTTTCGCGTATGGCTCCGAGCAGCCCGTCTCTAAGCTCTTTACTCAGGTTGCGTAAAATCACAGATACTTTCCTGAGTGACTCCTCTGGACGGGCGGCAACAACTTCACCTTTTCCGGCTGTTGTGGCAAGCTCGAGGCGGCCGCAAACTGTTTCCGCTATTCGTGCCTTTGCCTCCGGAGTTACAGTTTCACAACTTGCCATTCTGTTGATGGCACTGAGGCGAACTCCTTCTCCCAGGAAACCGAGCACTTCCGAACTTTTTTTTGCCGGCAGCTCGGATAAAACCACCGCAGCCGCCTGGGGATGTTCGTCGCTGAGAATGGATGCTATTGTTTGTGCGTTGGTGGAGCGTATAGAGATAAAAGGATCGCGTTTGAATAATAAGTTTTGTATTTGTGTCTGGATATTTTCGGCCTTGGCGTCCCCTAATGAGCTTTTCAGCAGCTCGTGCAGGAAGTTGTCGATATGAAATCCCGTACCGGCGTTAAGTGAATTGCAGAACTGCCATGCAATCTCGGCGCTCTGTTTATTATCTCTGAAACCCGTCGCATCCAGGTATGCCAGCTCTACGGCCAGTTCCTGGACCATATTGGCCTCGAGGCCTTTTACCAGTTCCGAGGCGGTTGCTGCATCAAGAGACATTAACAACATCGCTGCTTTTTGTTTCCCCGTCAATGCCATTTAATAAATCCCATGTAAGAGGTTATTCTTCAATCCACTGGGTAAATAACTGCCTGACCCGCTCCGGATTTTTTTCCAGGGCGCTTGCTATCTGGTTGCGGAAGGCAACAGGTGAGACTCCAGACTGTCCCGGAAGAAGGCCCATTGTCTCTTCTGCCTTGACGACCGGTTGTGCGGCGGCTTCAGCCTGTACTTTTTTCTTTGCGCCTCTGAACATGCGGAAGACAAGTAACGCACAAATTGCCATAATCCCTAAAGATGCTTGTCTTGCAATTGCAACAAAATCAAGCCCGCCGGACGGTTCTTCTTCCAAAAGCTGTTCCTGCTGTCGTGGAATTCTGACTGGGACAACTTTTAGGGAATCCCGCCCGTTAAGGTCCAGACCAAGCGCATTTTCAATAAGTTCCGCCACGTCATTGGGGTCCATTATTTGCGCAGGCTGTTCGGTTGTTTCAGCCTCATTCACATCTGCCGGCCAAAGGTCAACAATAGCCGCCACGGATAAAGATTTTATTTCGCCCGGCAGGACCACCTGCTGCGTCACAGTTTTGCCGACCTGGTATTCCGTCACGATTGTTTCATCCTTTTTTGTGCTTCCCGCAACGGTTGGCTGGCCCTCCCCTGATGCGTTGCCGGCTCCGGTTTCTGAGCCGGTAGTGGATTCTTCCTTTACAGGAACTCCCTTTGGCTCGTACTTTTCCGTAACTGTGCTGATGCTATTTGTATCGATCACAGCGTGGACTTTGACCGTTGCCCGGCCGGGGCCTAACACAGTAGTCAGCATCTCTTCGACTTTGTCCTGCAGGTTTTGCTCGACTCTTTCCCTGTAATCCTGCACGGTTCCGGTACCGCTTGCGATTGCATTGTCGGATTGACTGGATAGCAGGCGTCCCTGACTATCTATTATGGTCACATTTTCCGATGTCAAGCCTTCGACACTGCCAGAGACCAAGTGTGTGATTGCTGCAATATTTAGAGGACTCAACTTATAGCCCGGCTTTAATCGCAGAACTACTGAAGCGGTCGTTTTGCCTGCCTCTGAGGTAAAGAGAGTTTGATCGGAGTTGACTATATGGACTCGCGCATGGACCACACCGTCTATCATCTGGATGCTCTTTGCAAGCTCATCCTGAAGTGCACGCTTGAGATTCACGTTCTGGACGAAAGGACTTACGCCGATCTTTCCGTTATCGAATATTTTGTATCCACCCTGATCGCCTATCGGAAGCCCCTCTTTAGCCATGTCAAGGCGGAGCTGATAAACATGCTCTTTTGGAACAAAGATGCTTGTCCCACCTGCACGTAATTCATAAACGATTCCTTTTTCGCCGATTTTCTCCGTGATTTTTGATGCTTCTTCGGGATTAAGGTCCTGGTATAGCATCCTTAGATCCGGCTTTCGAGCCCAGTGAGTAAGCAAAGCACCGACTCCAAAAAAAGTAAGGACGATTGCAATGAGTAAAACACGCTGGACCAGACCGATTTTTTGCCAGATTGCCCCGATTTTTAGAAGAAAATTCATTAAATTTTTTTATCCCTCGATTATTTATATTATTCAAAAAAGCACAGGTTATTAATTACCGGCTATATCTGCATATTCATTGTCTGCTTATATGCTTCGATTATTTTGTTTCGGACACCTACGAGAAGCTTGAAGCTCAAATCTGCTTTTGCCACCGCCGAAACTACAGAAGTAATATCTTCGTTCTTGCCGGACAGTAAATCCTTTATGGACATATCCGAGGATGTTTGAAGGTCGTCAACTTTGGATATGTAGTTATCGATAGCTTTGACGGTATCGCCGAAATCTGTCTTGGTATTATCGGGATTTCCTACTTTCGGAATACCGGAATTGCCTTTGGATTGTATCGACTGTTGTTCCAGAATGCCACGGGCGGCATTATTGATTCCATGAATATTTGTATTCATATTAACCATCGGTTTTTCCTAATTATCGGAGTAGTTCGAGAGTGGTTTCCACCATTTGTTGATAACGTCTTAATACGGCTGTGTTTGCTTGATAGAGACGTGTGGCGATGGTGAGATTCATCATCTCGACGGGAAGATTGACATTTGGCATTGAAACATATCCGTTTTCGTCCGCCCGCGGATTGCCCGGGTCCAGCACCTGCTCGAACTGGGCCTTGTCCTTCGCTATCCGCTGCACCTCGACGCCGCTTATCCCCTCGCCTTGCGCCTTCAGTATCGCCTCCAGCCGCCGGTATGGCTTGCCGTCCCCCGCGTCGGTCGTCCGCGAGTTGGCGATGTTCGAC
>CAYVXS010000355.1:0-4092 GCA_964454885.1 uncultured Pirellulales bacterium | reverse complement strand
CCGGTCTTATAGGCCTCTTCGGCATTGCCCACAATAGAGCCGGTACCGATCCAGACAGCCAGCATTGTAAGGACCATAACCCAAGGGGAGAGCGTTCGCCCCGCCACGGAAAAATCGGCCTGGGTTTTGACTTGCCGGGATTTGTAAATCCCGATTCCGGTTAGAATGAACAAATAGACTAATATAGCCGCTAAATAGACCATAAGTGTAACTATCCCTAAGGAGGAATCATTCGATGAATTGTTCTACAAAATACTTCGGCGTTAACGGCTCACCGGTGGCCCGCTCGATCATTTCATTCCAGGGATATTTCGCACCGGGAGCAAAAACATTTTCACGGAAATACCGGCCGATCCGCACATCATTGCAAAGACTCGGTTCCCTGCCTGCCCCCGCGTCTCCCGACGCAAGGCGGGGCGCCGGGGCGGACGTCTGTTTCAATACGTCGTTTACTATAGTGTGATAGAACTGGGATGCCAATAGCTCGCCCATCATATAGTTATGATAGTAGCATGGAGCCGTAGTAAAGTGCAGTTTCGACGCCCAACCGGCATCGGGAGGTCCCGGGGGACGTTTGACATATTGATACTTCTCGACAAGGTCCCACCAGAGACTATTGAGGTCCTGGTCGGGATCGGTATACAGGGCCTTCTCGAAATTGTACATAACCATCGCCCATCGCGCGAAAAGTATTTGCTGAGACCGCAGGTACTTTGAGCTTACTTTCTCGATTTTCATTCTTTCTTCCGGCGGCAGCTCAAGCATTTCCTGCATCCATGCGGCATTTCTGCTCAGCCTGCCGAAGAACATCGCGACGGCTTCCGTCGTGAAGCTGTGGGCCGGCTCTCTGAGCAGCCACGGCTCGGACCGGTCGTGGTACTTGCTGTAAAGCGCATGACCCACTTCATGCAGCAGCGTTTCCATCCATCGCTCGGTATCCTGCAGGTTGGCGAGCACCCGAACGTCGCCGTTACGGTCAACATCGTGGCCGAAAGCGTGTGGATATTTCCCTTCCCTGTCGTACAGGTCACTCCGTGCCAGGATATCGTCGATGGGTAAATCCACGCTTGCATAGTACTTCCGAGCAAGCTCTTTTATGTCCCGTCCTTTGTAGTAGGAATCCAGGTCAAGCTCATAAACCAGCGGTGTCCTCTGGAAGAAGGGGTCGTGATAATGCCAGGGCATCAAATCTCCGGGGGAGATGCCGTAACTTTTTGCCAGTATCTCGTCAAGCTCCTTTTTAAGCTCTCCGTAAGGTTCATTAGTTAGTTCGTATAGTTCGGCAAAGATAGCATCCAACTGCTCGACGCTCTGCTCACCGGTATATATCGACATAGTATAGTAGTTATCGAATCCGAGTTTTCTTGCCGCCTTGTTCCGTAATCTGACCAACCGCAGAAAATCATCGATAATAACGTCACCCACCTGTTTGCTGGCCCTCCATGCCATCTCCCTTTTCCGGGTATTTCCCTCGGTCGTCATCAAGGTATATATGTCACTCATTGAGACTTCGTTGCCGTTGATTGTGCCTCGATAATTGTTGTACGTTTCCTGGATTCTCGTATCCAGCTCGACGATGCTCTTGAGTAGTTCCGGCTCGATTTGGTTCTGTAAATACCCCAGGTAAAGCTTGTCTAATTGTCTGGCGAGGATAGGATCCTTTATATGTCCGTGTTCTTTGAAATTCTTCAGGAGTTCGAAATCGTTCGGGTCGCTGTATATTTTTCGAATCTCAAGATCAAGCTTCTCTCTTTCCCGGAATTTTTCCTGCTTGCCGGTAGTGGCCGCGTCCCAATATGCCAGATTCGCTTTTGTTGACAAAGGCGCGACCTTATCGACATGTCCCTGTATGAATGTTTCGAGCCGAGTTTGATTCGAGCTTGTCCCGCAGCCGGTCAATGCCATTAGAACAAAAGTTGTGATGACAATATACAATCTTCTCATAGACAAGAACCTCCCTATCAATAAGGATATTCGATGCAATAGTTTTTGGGACGACACTTTAGTCTATATAAGTGCTTTTATAGACTACAAATGCCGGGAGTGCAAGGTTAAAAATTCTGCTGCTCCGTCCGGCTGATAATCTCATTTTGCAGCTCGCGCCCGACGTCAACGAAGTAATCGCTATAGCCGGCCACCCTGACAATCAGATCGCGGTTCTTCTCTGGATGTTGCTGCGCTTTTCGGAGTATATCAGCGGTAATGACATTGAACTGGATATGGTGACCGTCGAGCCTGAAATATGACTGGATTAAATGCCCGAGCTTTTCGATCGCATTGTCGCCGACAAGCACCTGCGGATTGAATTTCATATTCAAAAGTGTGCCGCCCGTGCGAGCGTGGTCAATATGAGCCGCTGATTTAATTACAGCGGTCGGGCCTTTAGTATCGGCTCCCTGTGTGGGGGAAATCCCGTCGGAAACCGGCTCGCCTGCTTTTCTGCCGTTGGGCAAAGCTCCTGTGACGGAACCGAAATAGATATGCACGGTTGTCGGGAGAAGATTTACTCGGTACTTGCCGCCCTTAGTATTAGGACGGCCGTTCAGGACATCGTAGTAAGCGTTAAAAACTTCCTCGGCTATAGTGTCGGCATAGCTGTCGTCGTTGCCATATTTAGGCGTATGCTCGAGCAGCTCGTGAAGAAGCTGTTCATATCCTTTGAAATCCGCCTGCATGGCCGAAAGCAATTCGTCCACGGAGAAACTCTTTTTGTCATAGACATTGTATTTAACGGCCGCCAATGAATCTGTTAATGTGCCGATACCCACACCCTGAATGTATGTGGGATTGTATCGGGGACCGCCGTTATGATAATCCAGTCCACGGACGATGCAGTCGTCCATCACTATCGACATAAACGGCGCGGGCATAAAATTGGCGAACAGACGCTCGATAACATTGTTGCCCTGTATTTTCAGGTCAACGAAGTATTTCAACTGTGTTTTATAGGCTTCCATCAATTCTTCGTAGGAGCCGAATCCTCGGACGTCGCCTGTCTGCGGTCCGACCTGCTCGCCGGTGTTGATATCCACACCGTTGAAGCAGGCCAATTCGAATATTTTGGGCCAGTTGATATAACCTGTTAATGTGCAGCTTTCTTTGCCGAATGCACTGACCGTGACACAGCCGCTCGGGCCTCCGCATCGGGCATCTCTTATATTTTTGCCATCCTGTAACATTTCCTTGATGATTACGTCGGTATTGAATACGGACGGCTGGCCGAAACCGGTACGGATGACCTTGCATGCCCGCTTAAGGAAATGGTCGGAATTTTTTGTGCTGATTTGTATGCACGCGCTAGGCTGCGTTAGCCGCATTTCTTCCACAACATCCAGGAGTATGAACGAGACTTCGTTGATTCCGTCTTCGCCGTCCGGCGTTAATCCGCCGATATTAATCAGGGCGAAATCCGTGTACGTTCCGCTCTGTTCTTCTGTTATCCCGACCTTCGGCGGTGCCGGCTGGTTATTGAATTTTACCCAGAAACATTGCAGCAGTTCTTTTGCTTTTTCCGGCGTAAGCGTCCCATCTTCGATACCTTTTTTATAGAAAGGATACAGGTGCTGGTCGAGCCGCCCCGGGTTGAACGAATCCCAGGTATTCAATTCGGTAATGACGGACAGATGAACAAACCAGTACGCCTGCAAGGCCTCCCAGAAGTCACGGGGAGCATGGGCCGGCACGTACGAGCAGACCTCGGCGATTCGTTCCAGCTCCGAACGTCGTTCGGGATCGTTTTCGGCTTTAGCAAGCTCAAGGGCCGTGTCCGCATATCTTTGGGCGAAAGCAATCGCGGCGTCGGCTGCAATTTCCATCGCCTGATACTCCTGCTCTTTATCGTACGCCCGGGGATCGTTCAGATAATCCAGTTTCTTTTTATTTTCGGTAATTGTTTCTTTGAAATCCAGCATTCCCCGATGATAAATCTTATCGTCGAGTATAGCGTGTCCCGGTGCCCTTTGTTCCATGAATTCCGTAAAAACTCCCGCGTCGAACGCCTTGTGCCATTTTTGATTCATCACCTGAAAGACTTTGTCCCGAATTGTTTTGCCCGACCAGAACGGGCTAATCTTTTCCTCGTAAACCTTTATT
>CAYVXS010000354.1:0-4094 GCA_964454885.1 uncultured Pirellulales bacterium | reverse complement strand
CCCTCCTGAATTGGCGCAGGAGCCCATCGAAATGACCCATCTTGGCTCCATCATCTGTGCATAGAGGCGTCTTATAACCGGTACCATTTTCAAAAATACGGTGCCGGCGATGACCATTACGTCCGATTCCCGAGGTGTGCCGCGAATTACTTCAGAGCCAAAGCGGGCAATGTCAAACCTGCTTGTTAGGCTGGTTGCCATTTCAACATAGCAACAGGAAAGGCCGAAATTAAAAGGCCATATAGAATTTTTTCGTCCCCATGCAACTAACTTTTGAAGGCGGGAAAAAATAACACTTTGTTCGATTGCTTTTTCTATAGACTCCTCATTTTTCTCAATGACCTGCCTCACCTCTTTTTTGACGGTATTCTTGGTGTTCCGAAGAATTTTCATTAGTTTCTCTTAATAGCCTTTGCGATTTTGTGCTTCGGTCGATTCCAGTCCAAAGCTCCTATTCTCCATAGATAAATAAATGTCAATACGACAACTAAGATAAATATTATAATTTCGATGTATCCGGCCCAGCCTAACTGGCGATATGCGATGGCCCAGGCAAATATAAAAATAGATTCCACATCAAATATAACGAAGAACAGGGCGATCAGATAGAATTTGATAGAGAGATGAATGCCTGTAGAGCCTGTGGGTTTGATTCCGGATTCGTACGGATCACCGGTTACTCTTTCCCGGTGACGTTCGCCCAAAAAGAATGATATCACCAGCATTGCGATTGCAAGTGCCATTATCAGGAGAAAATAAAGAATTAAAGGCCAATACATTTAATATCCATACGGAAGAAATGCGATTGTTTGTGATTTTCAGGGATGGGTTTTAATTTTGATTGGATAGACTCCGTCCCCGTCGGGCACAAAGTGCATTCCTGATTGATTGTTATACCTGTTGTATAACAGGTGATTATGTTACAAATTTATACAGAGTTCAAGGAAATCTCCACCAAAATCCCGTGGATTATCCTTAAGCACCGTTTTCGAGTAAATAAGTAAATACCTGATTTATGCAGGGGGAATTGCTTGTATGAATCTCGATTACGCTTAAATTAAAACTTATTTTTTCATAAAAAAGTAAATATAGATAAATATCAAGGTATGATTGGTAGTTGGGTATTTAAGGTTTTTGTTTATTTTGCTGAAGGTGATTCAAGGTAGTCACCTCGCTGATTAAACCGATATGACTTATCGCTTGAGGGAAATTACCGAGCATTTGTTTGTTCTTTGTGTCGCATTCTTTGCTGAATAATCCTAAAGGATTTGCGGCCTTGACGCTCTTTTTTAAGACACTTTCTGCATCCTTAGTTGGTGACGCCTGCTTATTGTGTTCGATACTTTAATTGCTTGCTAAAATATATTATTGTTTACCAGTTCGGCCATAACAGCTCGCCGAGCCACGTATCGGCCAAAATGGCGAAGTCTTTGAAGTCAATCATATCGTCCTGCTGCAGCTCACCGGCGGAAAATGCACAAGCCCGGTCGAATGTCACCGTACTCAAATCGCCGTTGGAGTGTGAAGTCACCGCCAGGCCGATGTAAACCGGATCGGTCATTGTCACCGTCGTCTGGCCCTGCTGTTGCCACATGCCTTCCAGGAATACATAGCCGGTAAACGTATTTCCCTGCCGGACCAGACGAATACACACAGGCTTTGTTATCGTATAGCTGTTTTCCAGGAGGCGTTGTGATGTCGAATCGCCGTTTGTCGTGGAACGCCACTGGAAGGTCGAGCCGCCCCCGGCCGTATCGGTGACGGCCATAAGAACGTTGGCCGAGCCTGCATCCAGCGACTTGCGGACCATAATACCGGCTTTTGTCCATCCGTCGTTACCCGGGAATGCCGTTACGTCGATGGCGCGTGCCGTCATTTGGAAATCACCGCTTATCTGCCGGTATGCGTAATGGAAGGCATCGGCTGTGTTCCAGATGTCCGCGCCGCTGCCCTGGATGGTATAAATATCACCGTTAAGGCTGAAGCTGCCGGCGGCGGTTGGTGTGCCGATATCCACACCGGTGAATGTGCCGTTCCATGCGTTTTCCGGTGCGGCGACAGTCAGCCAGTTGTCCGCCATCAAGGCGAGATCGGAATAATCCACAACACAATCGTCGTTCAAATCACCGGCCGGTTTTTGAACCGAAGGAAGGCATCTGGCCCCATACAACCTGATATCATCGATTAAAACCGTCCCGGAACCGCCGGCGCCTGTTGTTCTCTCGAAGCCGATGGTCAACTCCGTGACGTTGCTTAGATTAATGCCGAATGATGCGAGGTCGATGTCCCACTGTGTCCACCGTGGATTGGCTATGTCTGCCGGATCGCCGCTATAGATTACCTTGGCACCGTTTAACTTCACATACATTTGTTCGGTGGTCGCATTGTTCGGGTCGCCGTAGAACCAAAGTGATAAAGCTCTTGCGGAACCTATGGTCCAGTCTCTGCCGATATCGAGCATAGATGTATTTACCGTCACTTCCGATAAGGTCGCGGTGACGTTATCATACAATAACGGTACAGAGTTTTTGCCGCCGTGAACGATGCTGTTCTCAAGAGAATTGCCGAGTGGATAACCTATGGTCGAACCGTTTATTGACTGATTATCGTAACCGTCCGTCCACGTTGCATAAACCAGATTGCTTCCGGGGGAGCCCGCCGCAGTATCGTTATAGGATTCGAAATCGTCCACTACAAGATATTCACTCGTTGTGAAGCTCCAGATATCACTTTGCCATATTGCAGGTGTCTGTATGTTGTTGACCTCATCGACCCGCCAGTAGTAGATTTTGCCTATATCAAGTGTCGGTGGACTGTAGCTTGTCTGGTTAACGGTCGCAACAGGGATCGTGCCGTTGGCAACTTCCTGCCGACTGGTGCTCATATAAAGATTGTGCTCGGCAGCTTCTCTCCCCGGTTTCCAGTTAAGGTTTGTATTGATGGGAATATCGATTGCTGTATCAGCCGGATTCGGCTGTCTTGCGCTGACCGGTATATACATAAAGCGCACCTCGCTCAGACCGAACTGGGTAAACACACCGTTACTCCAGTTGCTTGTGGCGGTTATCCTGACATATTTTGCTGCAACATCGCCGAAAGCAACAATTGTATTCGCGGCGTAATCTGCCGTTCCTGGCGCCATATTCAATACGGTGACATCATCAATTTGTGTCCAGTCCGTATCATCGGTTGAATACTCAATTACAACATCTTTTAGACCGAAAAAGGTAAGGATACTGTTCCCGTTATAATTCCAGACCAGCATTTCGTGAAGTTTATAAGGCTTATCGAATTCATACTTTATCCAGACCGGTGTGGTTTGTCCGGTGGGAGTCAGCCACATCATCGATGTATCTTTCGAGTGCAGGCCGTTGGGGTCCAGTCCGGAACCGTTTATTGTTTCCTCGGGTCCCTGTCCTGTCAAATAACTGATGGCGGTGGCCGTTATTTTTTCTCCCGGGACCGGGTAGGTCAAAGATTCCGTGGTAAAATTCCAGATGGGACCCTTGAATACTGTAGTATCCGGAGGAGCGTTAATTTCGTCAATCCTCCAGTAATAAGTCTTTTCGAATTCCAGACGGCCGACATTAAAATTGTTGGCATCCTGTGCGGGGCCGACCAATAACGGGCTGCCTGTATCGGCAGCATTAACGTCATCGAAATTCGTACCGAAATATATGTTGTGCTTATCCGCGTATTCTCCGGGTGTCCAGCTAAGGGTGGCATCACGAATTACATCGACCTCATCCTCGTAAGGCTTCGGATCAGTGGCGTTTCCCAATTGGAGACTCAGGCCGAGCATATAACGAACCGCATTGATAAATATCTTTTGACCGTCTTCGGTGAAATTAAGTGAACCTGCTGTTTGTGATCCTCCGCCACCGGCGGTAAATAACATTCTTTTTTCTGCGGGAACCTGGGTATCTCCACTGTAAAAGGGTACACCTGCCTGCCATTCGGCGATCCAGACACTATTGTCGTCCGCCCTCTGGGCAATGAGTGTTCCGTTACCAACATCGGAGGCATTTAGAAACGTGTTCTGGCCGGAATCTACTGAACCGTCGATCATATCAATTTGACCGTTTACAGGGGCT
>CAYVXS010000353.1:0-4109 GCA_964454885.1 uncultured Pirellulales bacterium | reverse complement strand
CAGGGAAGGTAGTCTTTCAATGGCTCACAGAAATCTCGTTTCATTTCGCATAACTAATAAGTGCGTTCACATTCTTATCATCAGCAATACAATCGCTTGAAAAAAACATATAAATAGTTTTTCCCGACATTGTGCGGTATTGGAAATTGCTTTTGAGTTCAATCCGGTTTATGATATAGTTTCATGTTATGCGTTTGCAGGCGTTTATAGCAAGAGAACCGGCGGGTATCCTGCGGGACGTCGCAGCAGACCGCCGCGAAAGGAGGCTCTGGTTTATGTTCGGCAAATACGTACTGATTTGGCTATCGCTGGGAGTATCGGCATTATTCGCACAACAGAGTGAACGAGTGGATCTTGGGCGACTGCAGACCGGGGCAACGGTCTCGTTTGTCCATACCGCAGAAGGTTGGGGTATCGAAATTACAGGGGCCGCGGCCCCTCACATCGCACAACCGAAACCTGCGAAGTTCGAAGTTTTTAGCACGGAAGAAGATATTCGCCAGCTTGCCTCCGGATATAAAACTCTCGAAAAATCGACTGCCGGAATCGATGCCATAGCAGAAATCTCGTATGGTGATAATGTTGTCTTTCGCGTGCAGGACAATTGGAGTCTGAGCGGAGCAGTGCTTTCGGTAAGCAGGAAAGTGGAAGTGGAGGGGAATGCCCCGGGCGGTTTTTATTCGTCCGTCATACTCACGGTCGATCCCTCTGTAGGTTGGTCTAAAGTGAACTGCTTTGCTCCGGGAGCGCTGTATGGCGACTCCACCTACAACGGTGACCGCTCACCCGGTGGTATGCTGAACTATAAGGCCAGGCGTTTTCTCATGCGAGAGGATATTTTATCGGCGCCTTTGTTTGCGCTTTCGTTTCAAAACGGAGCCTCAATTGCTGTGCTGAATCCTTCTCCTCGCGGTGATACAATCGTGGAGGAGACTCCATTCAGAATTGTGATGACCGATGCACGGTTTCAGTTCGGCGCACTCGGAGCCTGGCAGACGGATGACGACCCAATTGAGTTCGGATTCTTGTTTCCCGGTACTACAAGCAGTTATGGGCGCGGCTTTGGCCCTGGCGCACAACCGGCAACACCGAGATGGAGCCGGCGCTATCATCCGATTACTCAGGGTGTGGCTCACAACTACCAGGTCAGTTTTCGCTTCGGTCAGAACGAATCATTCCGGGACGTGACACAAAATGCCTGGCGCTGGGCATGGAACACACTGAATCCCCCCATCTTATATATTGACGTTGAGCAAATGCGCCGGGTCCTGATAGACCACCTTGTTGCTCAGGCTAACACTATCGATGGACGAACTGCAATACCCTTCGTCATCAATACCATTACGGACCAGAAACAATGGAATTATACGATGGTGGCGATGGGCTTCGTGGGCAAGAATATCGAGTGTGCGGATCAATTATTACGGGAAGGTGATCGCGACAAGACGGAGCGTGGGCAGAAGATGCGTCAGACAGGTTTGGCCATCATCTCTTCCCATATCCAGGCGCTGTCATCAATCCCGCTCCAGGGGACCGGTTATGACCTTTCCACCGGAAAACCATGGACGGGTGACCATCAGGAGTGGGTCGCGCCCTGGCTGCGTAACGCCACTGAAGGCATGCGCGTGCTGATGCGTGCCTACAGGCGCGAGCGAGCGCAGGGCCGCCAGCATCCGGAGTGGTTCAACTGGGTCAAGCAATATGTTGACTGGCTGATCCTGCAGCAGAGGCCGGACGGCTCGTTCCCACGGCGGTGGGAGCCTGGGAGCAACGAGGTCGCAGAAACCTCGGGAACCGCCAGCTATTGCCCCGTACCGCTGCTGGTTATCATGACCGAAGAAACGGGGGATTCTAAGTACAAACAGGCGGCTATTCGGGCCGCCGAATACGTTTGGACGAATTGGGGAAACCGGGGGCTTTTCATTGGAGGCACTATCGATAATCCCAATATCACTGACAAAGAAGCCGGGATGCTCAGTATGGAAGCTTTTTTAAGTCTCTATGAATCTACCAGGGAATCCAAGTGGCTTGAACGAGCTAAGTCCGCGGCGGATTTCACCGAGAGCTGGATATGGATTTGGAACGTACCTATGCCGTTAGATGCGAACGATGCGCAACTCCACTGGAAAAAGGGAGTACCGGCCCTCGGATTTCAGGGTATAACGACGTCCGCAACCGGCGGTGTCGATGAATACCTGGATTGGGCTGTGCCCTCCTACGCGAAGCTGTACAAACTCACGAAGGATGAGCACTACCTTAATGTGGCGCGTATTCTGTTGCATGACACAAAGTCCATGGTTGCCCTTCCGGGACACCAGTCCGACTATAAAGGTATTGGGTGGCAGCAGGAGGGCTGGAACATGAGTTCAGGTTCCCGTCGCGGTGTTGGAGGCCACCGGTTCTGGCTGCCGTGGATTTCCGCCAACCACCTTTACGGAATAACCGGACTGGAGGAATATGATCCTGATCTGTATAAAATATTATCTGTTAAGCCCGAGATGCCGGATATAACTACGAAATGAAACGAAAGCCCTGTGGCCGGACATGTTTTATAGCAAAATTAGTCTGATTGTCGAGTAAAGGTCCGGTGAATAAAGGAGGTTGGAATGGTGGGCAATAGGTGCTATAAAATAAAGAATATGAACCAAATATTAATAGAAAAGGAAATTTCAATGAAACATATTGCCTTGATTTTAATAGCATTAATGTTCTGGGCTGTTCCACTTTACGCTGATTCGTACTATCCAATCCGACCGGAAGATCCTCAAGCCGTTTACTTTACGAAAGACCAGTTTGATATACATGCTGATGGTGAAGGTGACGATTCCGACGCCCTGCAACAGGCTGTAAACAGCGTATCTCGCGGTGGTATTGTTTTTATTCCCGAAGGTCGTTATCGTATCACAAAGACTATTATTGTCGGCGGCGGTACCCGATTAATCGGCTATGGTAAGGAGCGACCTGTAATTATGCTGCCTGCTAATACACCAAGTTTTCAGTGGGGAACAGGTAAATATATGTTCCATTTTTCTCAATACAACCTTCCCGGTGCGGGTACAGGAGGTATGGATCAAGGTGGTATGATGAGGGGCCGAGGCGGCGGACAGGGTACTCGTGGCGGTGGACGAGGTGGCGCAGGTGGAAACCGCGGCGGTGGAAATCGTGGTGGCGGTAGAGGAGGTTTTGGAGGATTCGGCGGACGTGGCGGCAGAGGAGGCATGGCCTTCAGTGACGCTTCGGAAACGACCTTTTACAGTTGTATGGATAATATCGATATTGAAATTGAAGAAGGAAATCTCGCGGCTATAGCTATTCGTTTCCATGTTGCTCAACATAGCTATTTGCGACACATGGACTTTAATATCGGCACTGCATATGCTGCGGTTGAGGATATTGGAAACCAGATTAATGACTGTAATTTCGCTGGCGGAAAATATGGAATCATTACAAGAAGGACCGCACCGGTTTGGCAGTTCCTTCTCATGGATTCACGCTTCGAAGGTCAGAGTGAAGCCGGTATCAAGACAATGGAAGCCGGTTTTACTATGATTCGTTGCAGTTTCGAGAATATGCCGGTTGCTGTTCAATTATTTATTGGTGAAGTTGAACAGCTTTATGGACGCGATTTGCAAATGAAAAATATTACCTGGGCAGGTTTCAAACACGGCAACACCGAGAACCTTCACTCCGAAGTAACATTTACAAATGTAGCCTGTAGTGACGTTCCGACTTTTTATCGTGGAGACGATATATTAAAGGCGCCGTCTCAACATTATGTAATGGATAAATTCTCGGTTGGTCTTGAAATTGGCGCCGATGGCAGGGAAAAGGGAGTTGTGATGAAACATCAGGAACATGAGCTTTCTGAGCCGGCACCTGCAGTTGCTACGGATATTCCTGAACTGCCTCCAATGAGCGAATGGATCAATGTACATACACTTGGCATAGCTGGAGACGGCAGTACAGATGACACCGAAGCCTTAAAAGCGGCAATAGAAAAACATAAAGCATTATACTTCCCGATGGGAAGGTATAGAGTTTCTGAACCCCTAAGACTGAAAGAGGATACGGTTATAATCGGCTTACATCCGAGCAGAACTTCGATTTCC
>CAYVXS010000352.1:0-4116 GCA_964454885.1 uncultured Pirellulales bacterium | reverse complement strand
GAAATATTTTCTTCCTCCGCCTTTATAGCTTGCGGCGATAACGTACAGATAATCAGGAATATTAATAACCTCGCGGATGATTTCATTATAATGCCTTTCAATTTAAGGTTAAAAAACCCTTCCTCAAATAATGTAATTTTTTATAAATGCAGCATCCATTTTATGTCATTTCGAGCGTAGCAAAGCGGAGTCGAGAAATCTGATAAAAAGTAGATTTCTCCACTGCGTTCGCTTCGCTCACTCCGGTCGAAATGACAAGAGGCACATCTTAATTATAATTGCAAGAATATATACATTTATCGCAAGCGGATTTATTGGAAAATATAATACTGCCGCTCTTCGTCATTGACCCGCTTATTAATAGTATAGAGAATCTGGTATCAAAAGTCAACAGCGATTTTTTGGGCCTGTTCGATGGCTTCGGCCAGTTTTTCCCGGGCCGTATCGGGGCCGCTTTGCAGGGTTGGCTCGACGATAATGGATTTGACGTCCTTAAAACCTATAAAGGCGGATATCAGCTCGACGTATTTTTTCTGCAAATCGAAACTCTCGGCACCGCTTGCTGCGTCGTACTGTCCGCCGCGGGAATACACGACCAACAGCGGCTTGCCGATAACAAGGCCTTCGTAACCTTTTTCCTGGCTGTAGTTGAATGTAAGGCCCGGCTGGACCAGATTGTCGATATACAGTTTGAGCCTATATGGAATACTGAAATTCCACATTGGCACGGCAAGCACATACTTATCGGCGGATTTGAACTGCTCGATTAACTTCTCGACCTTTTTCCATGCACGGAGCTGCTGCTCTGTATGTTTTTCGCCATGCATGACGGCATATTTGGCCTGGACGGCAAAACCGTCGAAGGCGGGAATATCCTCCTCGAACACGTTCAACGTCACTATCTTGTCGTCAAGATTCTTTTTTTTGTACGTTTCGATGAAAGCATCGGCTGTACGAATGCAATACGACCGCTGTCCCCTTGGTGAGGCCTGGATATATAACAGTTTACTCATGATTTATCTCCTTATACCATTTCCCTTTTTTAAATACTCACTCTGAAATCTTAAGCACGATTTTTCCGAACTGTTTGCCTGATTCCATTTTCCCCATCGCTTCTTTTGCTTTTTCCAAAGGCAGGACAGAATCGATTATAGGTTTTAATTTTGCTTTTTCGACCGCTTCGAGCATTCGGCGACAGTCCTCGTCGGAGCCCATAGTCGAACCCATCACGGTCAATTGGTTCCAGTACAAAGTTCGCAAATTAGTTTGTGATTCGGCGCCGGATGTCACACCGCATAGTACGATTTTGCCCCCCTTTCGAACGACCGAGAAATCAATCGGCCAGGTCGCCGCTCCGACAGTATCGATTACAACATCAACTCCGCCGGATGTTATGTCTTTTACACTTTGCGCTACGTCACCGACTTTTTTGTAATTGATTGTATGGTCCGCCCCGATCTGGGAGGCACGAGCGAGTTTTTCATCCGACGAGGAGGTGACAATAACTTCGGCGCCGGCCAATTTAGCAAATTGCAGCGCACACAGAGCAACACCACCGCCTATACCGTGTATTAAAACTTTCTGCCCGGTGAGAAGCTGCGCCCTTGTCATCAGCATTCGCCATGCAGTGACGTAAGACAGCATCAACGCCCCGGCCTCATCGAAACTCAGATGTTTTGGTTTTGGCAGGACATTTCGCCCCGGGAGTGCAACTGTTTCCGCAAATGTCCCCGGCCGGCTCAAACCCATAATCCCGAACGTCACGCACTCGCTTTGTTGGCCTCGTTTGCAGTTCTCGCAGGTTCCACAGCTTAAGCCGGGATTTATAACAACTTCGTCACCGACTTTTACATTCTTTACCTTTTGACCGACAGCGTGAACAATACCGGCGGCGTCGGAACCGAGAACATAAGGTTTGGACAGTTTGGGATTGCCCCTGCCTTTGATGACCCAGATATCCAGATGATTAAGACCTGCGGAATGTACTTTCACAAGGACTTCGTCTTCGGCACAAACCGGTTCAGGGACATCTTCGATTTTTACCTGCTCCAATCCCCCATGCTCATAAATAACCGCTGCTTTCATTGTGGAATTCCAATCAATACCAACATCAAGTTCAGATTTTCATATTTCACTCGCTCAGTTTTCCGGCGTACGCACGGCACTTTCCAGCCAATGCTCGAGCAGTATATCATAGTCATCCATGTTGACCTGACAATCATTATTGACATCGCCTGGAATTCTGTAAAGGCAAAGATCGACGATTTTCAAAACTTTTCCACCCGTTCCGTACGGCCCCAGATTGGAGCTGGCTAAAAGATAAATTTCACCGTCCAAATCCTGGCCGAATCCCTTGACGTACAAATCGAGTGGACGGTCATCTACACCAATAACAAGCTCCCGGACCAGACCGATATCAAGATCGGCGTAAAATAACCGTCCGCCAGGAGCTGAAAAACTGCGGGAGAAATCACCGAAAACATACTTGCCGAAAAGCTCGGGTATAGCAGAACCTCGATAAATAAATCCGCCTATAACAGAAATTCCTTCGTCATGGTCGTATTGCGCTACCGGGTCAATAAGGTTTGCGGGAAGCCCACTTAAATCATCGGAAACTGAGCCGGTTGCAGGGTCAAAACGGAAAGTCCCTTCTTTTAAATTCCAGCCGTAATCGCCACCCTTGGCGACAATATCAATCTCTTCGACGTGGTCTTGCCCGACATCCGCGACGATTAACCTGCCGGTCGCCGAATCAAAACTGAACATGTAGGGATTGCGAAAACCGTACGCGTAGATTTCATCGAAGCCGTCAGTTCCAACAAAGGGATTATCTGCTGGAATACGATACTTGCCATTTGCGCTGACAGGATCGACACTATCCGGCGTTAATGCCGGATCAACAGGATCTATACGGAGGATACTGCCGAGAACGGTGTTTATATTCTGGCCGTTACCTGTTGGCCCGTGGCCCTCGGCGTTATCGTTGGCCGAACCGCCGTCACCTAACGAAACGTATAAATAGCCATCCGGGCCAAAGGCCAGCATCCCGCCGTTATGATTGAATTGTGGCTCGTCGATCCGGATAATCTCTCTCCGACTTGCCGGATTGATTTCGTTCTGATTACGAACACTGACCTGCCATTCGGCGATAACTGACTGATTATTTATATTCGTTATCGGCGGGTCGGTCGTGAAATCCGCCGCCCCGGCAACAAGCTCGCTTGTGTACGTATAAATCTTCTGGTAGCCGGGGCTATCCGGAACAGTAAAGTCCGGATGAAATGCGATGCCGAACTGTCCACGCTCATCGTAATCATTTTGATCGAAACTGCCGATAATCCCGAGAGGACTAACAACTCTGTCTGATAAATCCAAAAATGGTGTCGGTTGTAATTGTCCGTCCTGGATTATGTAAATTACACCGGGCTGATCGACCACAAACAGTCGGTCCGTCCCATCCGGTACCGGCTTCATACCGACCGGCGAGACTAATCCTGACGCAATCGTCTCTAATTCGACGCTGACCGTACCTTTCTCTATCGGTTCAGGGAGAGGATCTGCCAAAGGCAAACCGAGCACATTAAAATCGCCGCGCATGGTTGATGCATGAAACAGACAGCGATAGCCAGGCACACGAGATGACTCTATCATTGCGTTGTAAAGATTCAATGTAAGAGTAAATGTTACCGTACCGGTTCCGCTATCTTCCCACGCCACTTCGGGATCCGATTCAAAAGGACTGTTTGTCGGCCCCATAGTCAAAAGTGGAACGTCTCCACCGGCTGATGGCGCCTTGGAGAGCACCTCAAACGGATGCACTGTATAATTTATTACCGTGACCTGGTATCGCCTGCCCAGATGAAGGGTCAATGCAGGATTTTCCTGGCCTATAGTCGCTCCCAGTTCAGCATCGGCAGGAGAGAAAGCATCCAGCCTATAAGAGAAATTCCCTACGTTGCCGAACGTCCAGGCCACATCGTGGTTGGACGCCTGAGATGTCCCGTAAACATTCAGAATTCCAGCCAGAGATACCAAAAAAATGATTTTTAACTGTCGCCTGTTCATGATTTTTTCCTTTCTTTTCAGTGGTAATCAAACTTTATGGTAAGTTTAAGG
>CAYVXS010000351.1:0-4119 GCA_964454885.1 uncultured Pirellulales bacterium | reverse complement strand
GTCATTGGAATGGTGAAGACGGTGAAGGATTTGGATTCTTTTGGGGAGTTGGAAAAGGCAATGTTTTGATAGGTAGCAGGGCGTGGAACAACTCAGATGATGGTATCGACCTGTTTTGCGCAGAAGAAGTTGTGAGATTAGAAAACTGTTATTGCTGGAACAATGGAGAAAATATTTGGGACTGGCCCTTTTTTGAAGGAAACGCAAATGGTTTTAAGCTTGGGGCGGGTAAAGGTAGGCATGTTCTCATTGGTTGTCTTTCATGGGGACATACGAATTATGGATTCACTTTGAACGGTAATACTAGCGGGCCAATTCTTCGCAATTGTACTGCGTGGGACAATGGAACAAATTATACATTTCAATGGGGAGGGTGGCAAGAACAGGCAAGAAAGAACTGTGTCTTTATGAATAATATTTCGATTAATGGTCGTGGGGTAGATGGAATTCATGAAGAGGCTAAAAGTCAAAATAACACCTGGGACCCTGCTCTTGGTATTACCTTGACTGATGCTGATTTCTTAAGCCTTGATGACAGCGTGATGTCTGCGCCGCGTAATCCTGACGGCAGTATTCCCCAGAATAATTTCCTCAAGCTTGCTCCGGGCAGTGCCGTTGTTGATAAGGGAATTGATGTGAATATGCCGTTTGCCGGTAAGGCCCCAGATTTGGGCGCGTTTGAATATGACCCGAACCAGAAAACTGAAAATTATGTCAAAATGCTGCATCAGTATGTCCGCGACCATGATGTGGAACATATCAATAAACTTCTCAAAGCAGGCACAGATGTTAACGAAGAGGACTGGCTGGGATATGCTCCGTTACACTGGGCCTGCTACTTCGATTATGCCGATCTGGTCGAGCTATTGATAAGCAAAGGAGCCGATGCCAATCTCGTCAGCGATACCGGACGCACGTGTCTTGAAATCGCAACAGAGATGAATTATGATGACATTGCTGAACTGCTTCGTAAGCACGGGGCAAAGAAGTGAACAGGAGAGATTTTGTGATAAACCGAATAATAGTTTTTTGTATCGTCATCAATCTATTTGTGGCAACATCAGGTCTGTCGGATTCCGGGGTGCCTGCCATAAAATATATGCCCGGAAGGCAGGTTGGAAAGGTGCAGGCGGAGCTGATTAAAGAGGCGTCCGGGATTGCGGCCAGCCGGAAAAATCCGGGAGTTTTATGGGTGCATAACGATTCGGGTGATTCTGCAAGGATTTATGCCGTTAGTATAGAAGGTAAGCTTTTAAGAATTTGCAGCATTATAGGTGGGCGTTGTCGTGATTGGGAAGATATTGCGATCGGTCCGGGACCGGATAAAGGACGCGATTATTTATATATCGGCGATATCGGGGATAACAAATCCAGATATAAATCAATCATAATCTATCGTGTGCCGGAGCCGAAAATAGATCCGAACAGCGAGCAGATGAATATACGGATTGGTTCTGCCGAGACAATCGAATTTGTCTATCCGGACGGCCCGAAGGATGCGGAAACGCTGATGGTCGATCCGGTCAATGGTGACATTTATATCATCTCGAAACGCAAAGTGTTTTGTCGGGTTTATCGTGCCGCATCTGATGAATTGACTCAAAGACCAGTCCGATTGAGCCAGGTGGCTGTTCTTCACTGGGCCTTGGCGGTAGGGGGTGACATTTCGCCGGACGGTAAATATATTATTGTCAGGAGCTTATCCCATGCATCGCTGTGGCTTCGGCAGAAAGATCAGCCGCTCTGGCAGGCGTTCAGTCAAAAACCTCTCAATATTCAGTTAATGCCGGAGCCGCAGGGCGAGGCAATATGTTTTGACTCCGAAGGTCGGGGATTTTTTACAACCAGTGAAAAGGCTCATCAGCCCATATATTATTTTACAAAATCTAATGTATCGAAGAATTAGGACAATTAATCGTCGATTTGAGAAAGATAGTTTATTCTATTCATAACACGGATATTTTTTTAGGCCTTCGCATTTCATTTCCACCTTGTTCTTCTTATCGATGCACTCGGCTGCAAATATATATTGACGTTATTTGGATCGGGAAATTCGCTCTCTCTCATCCACCTGCCTTATCTGCCCAAAGAACGATGCTCGTTTTCCACCTTAAAAGTTTTGAAGCCGCAGTATATTCCGAGGTCCCCGACGGCAGGTTAAATAAAAGGTCCGATCATAGGACTTCTAATCACAAACCAGGGTTCGTCACCTTTCCATGGGTTATTTGATTTTTCCCGGAATTTCGGGATAGGGCGAATCATCTGGCCTGCCACAATATCGAGCTTCATGCCGAAACCATCGGATTGATGTTCCTTCACATCGTGATCGAACCACGGGCCACGCTCATAGGAACCCGGAGTCAGGCTTAAACCACCGACGGAGCCGGTCTTGCAACCGGTCAGCATGAAAATAAAAACGAAAAAATATAAACGTCTCATATCATATTAAATTATCTCAAATAAAAACTATTTAGTCAAGGATCGGTCAGGTCCCTAATGCGTTCTTTCCTATACCTCAACTATATACAATATCCTGTTAAAGAAATATGATAATTCACTTGATTCTTTTGGTTTTTATGTTATACTTTAAATGTCGCGAGTGCAGACAGAGATCAGTTGGTCTCAAAACACTACCCGCGGTAAAGTGTGTAATGGCGCATCGCGAATAAGGAGACGGGCCTACAATTAATTCAAGATGGACTGCCCATGTCTCCTTTTTTTCTGCGCAGTCTTTTTCCCTGTCTTTTAACGCAAATGAATCCTTCTAACATCCCGGCATTCAATTCCCGGTGGGAAAATTATTCCTTGTTAAAAATATAAAAATTCTTATAATGTATTCCGTTCATGTAAATATATGCGTAGGAGCAGAAGGATGAGATATATTAAATTCAATTCATTTAAGTTTGTCTGGATTTGTATTCTTGTGATGATGTTTTATACGAGAGTTGATGCGAACCAGTCATCAAGGAAACTTACTGAAAACGGTTATGAATTCGTAGATCTGAATAAAAACGGCAAACTCGATCCCTATGAAGATTCACGGTTAAGTACAGACGAACGTGTTGCAGATTTATTGGAAAGGATGACACTGGAAGAGAAAGTTGGCCTGATGTTTAGCCCGATCATCGGCTTGCATCCGGACGGCTCACCGGTTGAGGACCTGTCCTTTTACTCACAAATCGGCAGCACCGAGGCGATTGTCAAAAAGCATATCAACCATATAGGCAATTTCGTTCAGCAGCCGCCGGAGATTATTGCCGCATGGAACAATAATATTCAGAAACTGGCCCAAAAAACCCGGCTTGGGATTCCGGTCACTATTTACAGCGATCCGCGGCATGGTATTAATAAACCATACACGATTAACAATGCGTATTTCCCAGGGATTTCACATTGGCCTGATGCACTTGGATTAGCGGCAGCCCGTGACATGGAATTAATACGAAAGTTCGGTTCGATTGCCGCACGGGAATACAGAGCTATCGGTATCACAGTGGCTCTGCACCCCATGGCGGATCTTGCCACCGAACCGAGGTGGGGTCGTATTGGCGGTACGTTTGGAGAGGATGCCGAATTAGCTGCGAAATGTGTATCTACCTATATCAAAGGCTTCCAGGGCGAAACATGGGGGCCTGATAGTGTTGTCTGTATGACCAAGCACTTTCCAGGCGGCGGCCCGCAGAAAGACGGCTGGGATTGCCACTATCCTTATGGAAAGGAGGAGGTATATCCGGGGAATAACTTCGATTATCATCTCATTCCGTTTAAGGCGGCCATCGAAGCCGGTACGGCACAAATTATGCCGTACTATGCTGTACCGCTCGGACAATTGAAAGACACAACCGGTTTCGGATACAGCAGGGAAATTGTCACCGACCTGCTTCGAGAAAAACTTGGCTTCGAGGGTGTGATTTGTTCGGACGGAGGGATTATTTCCCCTTATGTCTCGCAGGGCAGGGAGCTTTCGTATGCCAAATGTTGGGGCGAGGAAGATTTATCCATCAAAGACAGATTCAAAAAGGCAATCGATGCCGGCCTCGACCAGTTTTTGGTTGAATGTACGCCGGAAATTGTTATTGAGCTTGTCAACAATGGTGACATATCCCCGGAGCGTATCGA
>CAYVXS010000350.1:0-4130 GCA_964454885.1 uncultured Pirellulales bacterium | reverse complement strand
TAAATTCTTAAGATTTCATCATCTGAAACAACATAATTATTCAAAGGCAGCATATACTCGCCCGAGAGATATTCTTCCTGAGGCATTTCCACAACATGTAAACAATACAGCTCAGCATTGTTCTGCCGGGTTAGACTAACCGCATACGGCAATGCCGCCTTTGAATATTCCGAGAAATCCGTAGGATATAATATTTTTTTTATCATCATTTGTTGTTCCTAAACAGTCTGACAATATTCTTAAACCGTCAACATCTTCCCGGACCGGTGACTATCCGGTAATGGTCGGCAACCATACGCACAGAAAAGTTAAGGTTTTGAACCGGGGAATGCAAAGGTTTTGCATAGGTCCCCGATCTGCGATTGTGCAGCGAATTTGCATTTTCCGCGTCTTCTTTCGGATATTCAGCTTTACTTTCGAGCCACAAATGATCTTCCATATACCACGCAAATTGTTTTGCCGGTTCGCTACTACTGTTCTTATTCTGTCGTGTGGCATCCAATCTATGTTTCTGCCCGGTAGTTAATCGATCCGGCCCGAAGATCAGAACAGCTAAATGTCCCCGATATGCAGGAGAGACCTGATACTCCACGGGCAGCGACAACATTAATTCACTGGTGCCTGTATTTGTCACCGGTCCGGAGAAATTATATGCAGACGGCCTGACGATATTCTGAAAGCCAACATCGGTCGGATCAGGAATGTTCAAAAAAGTCTGATCCCAGGAAGGTGAGACTCCCAGAACAAGTATCAACATGATATTAATTTCAAGAGCCATAATCGTTATCTCCTTTCATCGTAATCATAAGGCAACATATACCCGGTTACTGTTTATATGTCACAATACGATGTTCCAATACGCCATTTTCTCATCCCTTAACAATATCGGGCTCCTTTATTAAAACCGAAAAACTCACTCTTTTAAAGCCTGATTATCATTGAGACAACTCTACAACGACAAATTGAGAATATTCACCGTGTTGGATTAACAACAGGATTTTGTTACCCTTTATATTATTTAACGTTTGTTCAAATTCATCAACCGAATTAACTGTTTGCCGGTTGATGCTTTTAATCAAATCGCCGGGTTGAATACCTGCCTCGGAAGCAGGACTGCCGGGGGCAACACCGGTAACAATCACACCTGCACCAAGTTGATAACCGAATTGATCCGCAAGGTCCTTTGTTACGTTTTGCACTGTGATTCCAAGGCTTTCCTGTGAATTCTGTTGACCATTTGACTGGTCACCCTGGGCAATCTCTTTCGGACGTTCCCCGAGTGTCACGTTTATCTCGACGTTTTTCCCGTTTCTCAATACTGTGAGCCTGAGGTTATTGCCGGGCTTCATTACGGCCACATCATTGCGAAAAGTATCGTAGGATTCGATCTTCTTGCCGTTCATTTCCAGAAGCACATCATGATTCTCAAGGCCGGCTTTATCCGCCGGAGAACCCTTCTCGACACTTGCAACTATTACGCCCTGGCTGTTTTTAAGCTGAAGAAGCTCAGCCATGTCCGGTGTTAGGTCCTGGCCGTAAATGCCCAGGTAACCGCGGGTGACTTTTCCGTTCTCTTTCAATTGTTGTTCGATATTCCGGGCCATATTAATCGGAATGGCAAAGCCGATGCCCATATAACCGCCACTCTGGCTGAATATGGCCGTGTTGATTCCGATGACTTGCCCGTCCAGGTTAATCAGTGGTCCACCAGAGTTGCCGGGATTAATTGCAGCGTCGGTCTGGATGAAATCCTCGTATGCCGCAATATGCACATTGCTTCGGCCGACCGCGCTAATGACACCAACGGTAACGGTCTCGTTCAGACCAAAAGGATTACCGATGGCGATAACCCAATCGCCGATTTCAATGTTATCCGAGTTACCCATTGGAAGAACCGGAAAATTATCTCCGTCAATCTTAATCAGAGCTACTTCTGAATCCGGGTCAGTCCCGATAAGTTTCGCATTCTCAAACTTACGTCCGTCCTTAAGCTCGACCGTAATCTTATCGACGTCTCCAACCACATGGTTGTTTGTCAGAATGTAACCATCTTTGCTGATGATAAATCCTGAACCCTGGCCATGCTCATAGAACTTTCTGGGAGTTTTCTGCTGTTGAGGCATTCTGTCTCCGAAAAATTGCCTTAGAAAATCATCCCCGAAAAGACCAAAAGGATCATTATATCCATTAGGAGCTCCAAATGACATCGGATTGGCTGCGACCTTTTTTTCTACTTTAATAGAAACTACGGCCGGCATTGCTTCTTTAGCGGAGGCGGAAAAAGCATTGGAAAGCTCCTTCGCTGCTTTAGAAGCAGACTGAGCAAAAGCAAAATCTGTCAAACCCAGGGATATAACCAATGACATCATCACAACAACGATGTTTCTGACGTTATTTTGTTTTTTTCCATTTTTCGAGTTCATTTTATTTCTCCTTTATAAATTCGACTCATTTCCTTAATTACCTATTATTACATTTTTATTTATGATACTTTGAGACCACAGACAATCTCGACATTGACCCACATTTTCATGATTTTCGTGTCGCATATCTCAAATCCGGCATTTTCCAGAGCTTCCCGTACCAGAATCGGACGGCAGTCAAGATAGTTCGGAAAATGCTGATGCGTCCACTCAAACATTTCCGTCATCAGCCCATCCGGCGAGACACGAGACATACCGACGATTACTATCCGACCTCCGGGTTTTAACACACGCCTGCACTCAGACAATACAAGAGGTATCTCGGGCGTATCGAAAAGTTCAAGTGTGAAGCTCATAAAGATACCATCGAGGCTCTCTTGTTCGTAAGAAAGGTGTAAGGCATCGCCGCATGACAGCTCAATTCTTTTTTCCAGGTTTTCCTTTTCAACAAGTTTCTGAGCTATCTCAACCATTTTATCCGACAGATCGATGCCAAACACCTTACCGGACGGGCCTGCTGATCGCGCCAGTTCAATGAGGCTGTGACCCGTACCGAAACCAATTTCCAGGATATGTTGCCCCTGTCGGACATGGAGCATTTCAATCCCCGCTTTTCGTACAGGTGCTTCCGAATGTTCTGCAAGGAGGTCATATACCCTGGCGATTTTGTTATAGAATGCTTTGGTTTCTTCCCTGGTCTGCAAAACCCGAAGAACGCCCGGCTGATGATATGTCCGAGTCTCATTCACTTTAACTGCTCCTTAAGTTTCCTTTTCTTTTTTTATTTGTACTAATATACGAGCCTGCTTAAAAAGGATGTATAAGGAATTTACTCGATATAGGTACAAGAAAATACTCAATATTGTGTTGAGCAGACATATAAAAAATCATGATCCCGATACCTGTTCATGACCATTGTCACTCAGATATTTACTATATATCTGTTTTGCCCATGTGAGCTGTGCATTACCGGCTTCTGCTACGGCAATAAGCAAAGCCTCCGTGATTTCTCCCTTTGTGGCCCCGGCTTTAAAGGCGCCTTCCAAATGCTGTTCGATACAATTAGAACTCTGGAATACCGAAGCTACGGCCAGAAAAATCAGTTCTTTTGTCTTTTTATCAAGTACGCCCTCCTTACAACATATTTTGTTAAACTCTTCAAACTTCGTGCCTATTTCCGGTGCATGTAATATATACCAGGGTGTTTTCACACTGTTCATTTCTTCCTCCTTAAAAATATTTTTTAGCCCGTCAATAATATTGAACGATTAGTATTATTTTCAACACTCCGAGCTAACTGTGGTTGTGCAATATCATTATCGTTAATTGAAACAGCTTCTCTCGTCATTGTAGATACAGGCCAGTTTTCTTTTTCGAACATGTTCCAATATGTCCGGCCGACATTGGTCCAGGTCATTGCTCTGCCATACTGATACGCTCTAAGCTGCATTTGTTTGAGCAGCACTTCATCATCCAGCAGCTTTGTTATTTCCGAGGCTATTTGCTTCGAATTGTTAAATTCTACAAGCACTCCGCGTCCTTGAGCCAGGAGCTCCTCGGCCGCCCAATATGGTGTCGATACTACTGCTTTGCCGGAACCGACTGCGAATGCGAGCGTACCGCTTGTCAACTGCTCCTTATACAGATATGGGGTGACATAGACATCAGCGGCACTCAAAAACTGCTGCAATTCCATATCAGTTACAT
>CAYVXS010000349.1:1766-4133 GCA_964454885.1 uncultured Pirellulales bacterium | reverse complement strand
TAAATCAAAATATTTTATTAAAAAATATCTCATTTACAAAAGATGAAAAATACACGTTTTTTCATATTAAAAATAGATTTTATGAGCACATTTTCCTTTCCTGTTATGTTTTTCTGTGTTACAATAATTATAGACACAAATATGGAATGTAGGGTTTTTATTGACAGAAATACTATCCATCATTATGACCTGTAAATAGTATACAGGCATATTGTTTGTCGGATATGTGATTAGTGTATATTTCTAATTTATCTTTTAGAAGGAGGTTTATTATGTTTAAGAAATTTATCTGCCTAATTTCATTCATCACAATGCTTTTTTTGGCCGGTAACACCCAGGCTGCTACATTCGCATGGGATAACGGCGGAGAAGGTAGTCTGTGGAATGTGCCTGAAAACTGGGATCCTGATGGCTTACCCACCGGTGCTGATGAAGCACGAATAGAAGATCCAAACGCAAATTGCCTCATTGATTCTTCGGTAGCTGCAGAATGTTCAGCTTTAACCATTAATAGTAACAGCTCCTTGGAAATGTCTGGTGGTTCTCTTGCGATGGATGGTTTTCTGACCATCTCAGATGCAACTGATGCTAACACCACGATGGTTATGAGCGGTGGTGTTGCAAACATGGGTACCTTAAATGGAACAAATGGTAGATTACGTGTTGCCTACAGGGGTACAGGCACTCTGATCATGACCGGCGGAGAACTAAACGTCTATACTAAAATCGAGGTAGGCAGACAGAACGGCGCTGTCGGTTATTTGTATTTATATGATGGGACCATCAATTTCTCAGGTAACTCAACCGACCTTGAAATAGGAACAAACGGGACAGGAATTGTATATCAATACGGCGGTGTTTTCAATGTTCAGGATAATATCAAATTAACTCAGACTAATTCTGACGCTGTCGCTCGATTGTATCTATATGGTGGAGTTATGACTGCCGGTAATCTTCGTAATCCGGACGATATGTTGGGAGATCCTTTAATGGATATCACCGAAGGTATGCTAACACTGCCGGGTGATTACAGGGAAATTGTGAACGAATATATTGATAGGGGATGGATTGTTCCCTATGGCGGTTTGGGTATATTAAATGTGACTTATACTGCGGATCCGAATCAGACCACAATAACTGCCAGTAATCTCCCTCCGGAACTTGCATCAATTCCGAGTCCGCGTAACTTATCTACCGCGGCCCGCCCTGTCACTCTCGGCTGGGAACCGGGTACGTATGCGGCTTCACATGATGTATATTTCGGTACGGATCCGAATGCGGTGAATGATGCCAATAATGTTGCCGGTCTATGGCCGGAATTCAAAGGTAATCAGAACTCCAACAGCTTCGATCCGGGCCAACTCGAATTAGGTCAGACTTATTACTGGCGCATTGACGAAGTTAACGAAGCTGATCCGAACAGTCCCTGGAAAGGTATGGTCTGGGAATTTACTATTGCCGACTACATAGTTATAGAAGACTTTGAGTCCTACAATGAAATTCCGGAAACAGAACCGGGAAGCAACCTGATCTATTACACATGGGCAGACGGCTATGGTGATAACTCGAATGGCTCAACTATTGGTTATGTTGTAGGTAATTCTCTGGAAACTGATGATGTTCACGGTGGCAATCAGTCCGCACCATTCGGATACAATAATACAACTGCAGCTTACTCTGAAATTACAGTGAATATTGCCGATCTGGGTGTAAGCGGCGATTGGAGTGTTGATAATTTAGGTGTATTATCGTTGTGGTTCTATGGCGGTCCGCTCAATATGGTTGACGGACAAAGTTTATACATCAAAGTTAACGGCGTCAAAGTGGCATATGACGGCCAGATGACCGACCTGACACAACCTTCATGGCAGGAATGGAGGACTGACCTTAATGCTTTCGGTATCGATCTGAGTAATGTTACCGAGCTTGGTCTTGGTATCGAAAAAACAGGTGGCGTTAATGGTACGGGTACTTTATTGATCGACGATATCCGAGTGTATGTGGCCGGAGATTAAAAGTAAGTAATATAAGGCTTTTTTTAACAAAAGAACTGCCTTACAGAATGAACAATCAGAATCGGCATCCCGTATTATTGGAGCATTATAATATGGGATGCCGATAGTAATTTGTGCCTTGATTTACCAGGGCATCGTTTTTAAATCTATTTTTAGAAGGTTTTTTTACTTTTATATCTATAGATCATAATACGTAATGGCCCAGAGAACAGTATCAAATAAATAATACCGATTGTTAACATATCCGAGCTTATGTAAAAGCATCTTTAATCACAAAATTCATATATTAATTCGATCAAACAAAAATACTGCCAAATCTTTTGAGGAAGGAAGAAGAGGCATGGATAAAAAA
>CAYVXS010000349.1:0-1756 GCA_964454885.1 uncultured Pirellulales bacterium | reverse complement strand
ATTAATCGAATTACTGGTAGTCATAGCGATTATTGCACTTTTAATGGGTATTCTTATGCCTGCATTGACCAGGGTCAAGGAAGCTGCCAAGCGGGCCGTTTGTTCCAGCCAAGTCAGGCAGATTGGTACGGGGATGACGGCTTATACTTCGGATAATGATAATCGCATGCCGATGTATAATTCCAACATCGAACAGTCTAATCCCTATTTGTTGATTCACTCTTATGCGTTATATCGCAGTGATAGTAAATATGTAGATTCATCAGGGAAACCTCTTCCTATGAAACTTGCCGTTTTATACGAAAGTAAATATATAGCGGACCCGAAGGTGTTTTATTGTCCATCGAACATAAATCCCCTGTATAAATTCGAGTCTTACAACAATCCGAAGCCCTGGGGTACACTCCCCCAGTATTTTAATCAATTTGATGGTGAAAATGGACACAATCAATGGGTACGGATGGGATATACGTACCTTCCCATAGATCCGAGTATGCCGAAAGACAGCTCTACCAGAATGCCGGTGGAGACGGCCCATACCATCGACAAGCTTGATTCGCGTATTCCCTATATGACCGATTTGATCCGGCATAAAAACGAGCTCAGCCACAAGAGACAGAATAATTATGCCGTTAATGCTTTGTTCAAGGATGGACATGTGGAAATGTGCAATGATGAAAAAGTTTTCGACAACAAAGTATGGGATCAGATGGAAAGTGGTTCCGTGCTGGAACTGACCGGTAATTATATTATATTTCAATTGATAGGCGGCAGAGTAGTTGATTCCGGGCTTTGATACCATCGCAAATGAACAGGAGTTTTTTCTGCTGTGACTACGGCTGTCCCCGTATAGTACTGTTTTACCGGGACGATTTTTATTACACGATGAATTCAAACTAAATTCGATCATTTCTTTTAACACAAAGACTGTTTAAACAAATTTGCATTTACACTTGACCCTTTCATACCGGAGATACTATAAGTAAAGCATGATGAAACCGGCAGAATGTAAATTTCATATATCGCAATATAATATGTCCGAAATTTTGGATTGAACGAATGTCTATATTCAAAAAGAGCGAAAAACTTTTCCGGGACTCGCAAAAAGTCATCCCGGGCGGAGTCAATAGTCCCGTCCGCGCCTTCAAGGCCGTCGGCTCGAATCCCGTCTTTGTCGAAAAGGCAAAAGGCCCGTATCTCTACGACGCCGACGGCAACAGGTATATCGATTATTGCCTTTCCTGGGGTCCGATGATTCTCGGTCATGCGAATCCCCATGTCCTCGGCCGGGTCAAACAGGTCATGTCCAAAGGGACCAGCTTCGGTATACCCACCGAATTGGAAACGCAGCTCGCCCGGATGATAGTCGGGGCAATCGGCTCTCTCGAAAAAGTCCGCATGGTAAGTTCCGGCACCGAAGCGGTAATGACCGCGATTCGCCTTGCCCGCGGATGCACGGGGCGGGATAAAATCGTAAAGTTCATCGGTTGCTATCACGGCCACGTCGATCATATGCTCGTTAAGGCAGGCTCCGGCGCAATGACACTCGGCTCTCCCGGCAGTCCGGGTGTGCCTAAAGATTTTACGAAACATACGATACTTTTGCCTTACAACAATCATAAGATGCTCGAAAAGGCCTTCGAAAAATACAAAAACAAAATAGCCGCCGTTATCGTCGAGCCGATTGCCGGAAATATGGGAGTCGTTCTGCCGCAAAAGGGATTTTTACAAACCATCAGAAAATTATGCACCAAAA
>CAYVXS010000348.1:0-4142 GCA_964454885.1 uncultured Pirellulales bacterium | reverse complement strand
AATCCTGAGGCTGATACCAGAATATCGGTGTATCGCCGTCACCTAATTGTACACCTTTTCCGCCGTAATGCCATTTCCCCTGTCCCTTGAAGAAGCGGATGAAAAGCAAATGTCGGCTTAATTTCATACCCAGATCAGTTTCATCATCATCAGATAATCCGAGTTCTTCCATTTTCTTTTCTATTGTGGGAGCCTCCTTGATATAGTCCTCGACAGCGACGCTTTCGGGAAACCAGCCCTCTCCGAAGACTTCAGCCCTGATACGAAGACCTTCGATAAAATCCTGCTCAGTGGAGCCCATCAAGTCAAGTTCGACCTGTTGCAGTTCATATCCATCGGGAACATCCATACTGAACAACGAATCGTCCATTGGTGAATCAAATTTGACATTTTTGCAGATGACTTTCAACTGTGGCTCTATCTGCTCGATCCATACGGGCAGTGCGGTATCTGAATCAGCCCAAATCGTGATTTCCGCCTTGGGATTTTTGGCACGAAAACCAATAACACTTTGCCCTTGAATTTTCTGTTGACCGAGTTCTTCAACCTCAAAATGAGGGCTGTCCTGTAACATGTTAATGATATTTTTCAGCACTTCCAGATAATTAGGTATTGAAGGCAAGCCCTTTAAATCAACATAAACCGCTACTTTCTTGGAAACAGTAATGGATAGAATCCTGCCGGACTCGAGGTCGATGATGCTAACATTATCTTCCATATTCGACATCGTTCTTCTAATTCGCGAACCCTTCACCATATCATGAATGACTGGTCCCTGGTCATCTTCGCCTAACGTTATGTCGAATTCTGCGGTTTGAGCATTAAGAATAGGCTTTATGACATCCGCGAAGGTTACTGTTGCTGTTAATGGACTGCCTATATAATACGTCCCTAAAATGATTCCGACAATTATAACTGCCGCAGCAGCAATTTTTGTTATTGGATTTCTCATAATTATTCTCCTGAAAACGCCTGACGGCGTTGTGTGCTTTTGTGATTGTTGTTTTGTATCGTTATAGACGGAGAGCATTTCCTCTCGCAGTTTGTCGCGATGGGACGAATTCGGTTTTGTGTCGATATTTAACCGGTTTACAATTTCCTCGAAATCTTTTTCGTTCCCGAACATTTTACACCTCTCCGTCAAAAACGGTTAACAGATGGCTTCGTAAATCATTCAATATTCTATGCACCTTAACACGTAACGTCGTTTCTTTGATATTTACAATATTTGCTATCCGTTCGTATGAAAGATTTTCAAAGAACCGTAACGTGATAATGGTTTGGTGCTGAGGTTTAAGTTTTAATATGGCCGTGTAGAGTTTCGGCCAGTTGGGCTCGGACGAATTTCCATCGGACTCGTCGCATTTAGCTCTGATTAAATCCGCAGCTCCGGCAAGCAGTTTTCTACGCCTCGAGGTTTTTCTTATATAAGAGTTTGCCTGGTTGGTTGCTATGGCGTAAAGCCAGTTTCCGAAATCCTGCTCGTCTTGGCCGGCAAATGTCCGAATCCTGCGGGCCACTTCGAGAAAAACCGTCGAGGTTACATCTTCGGCGATTTCCTTGTCAAAGAGCCGATGGACGCAAAACCGGAAAATCCGTTCGTAATACAGTTCATAAAGCTGCCCGAGGGCGTATGCCTGCGAGCGTGCTCTGTGTACTATATTATCTTCTGTTTGCTCAACGAATTTTGCCATAGCACCAACCATTATCGCATTTATAATTGCGCGCGGGATGATTATGTTACAAAATATTGCAAATATTTCCCATATAATGTATTTTGTTCCGGAAAGCTGTGCGTTATGGTCCAAAGGGAAAGAATTAAAATCCTTAACGATAAAAAGCCACTGGACGGCAAATATGTGCTCTACTGGATGCAGGCCGCCCAGCGAACCGAGTACAATCACGCCCTGGAGTATTCGATCCGTAAAGCCCACGAATTAAAAAAGCCGGTCCTCGTATTTTTCGGTATTACTGAAAATTGGCCGCAGGCAAACGAGAGGCACTATTACTTCATGCTCGAAGGACTTAGAAAGGTCCACCGGGAACTCCGGGACGATGGTATACAAATGGTTATCCGGCGGCAGTCTCCCGATGACGGTGCGGTGGAATTAGCCAAGGCAGCAGCATTGGCTGTTGTCGATGCGGGGCAATTGCGACACCAGAGAAAATGGCGGCAGAATGTAGCGGGACGGATTAAATGTCCCCTTTATGAAGTGGAGACAAATTTGATAGTTCCTGTTGAAGAAGCTTCCGATAAAGAGAATTTCTCCGCCGGTACTTTTCGCCCGAGGATAACAAAACAGCTTAGTAAATACCTTGTGCCTTTGAAACACACTAAGCCGAAGCTCGATTCACTCGGTTTGAAATTCAGAAGCTTCGATATCGAAAATATCGACAAGGCTGTCTCGAAACTCGATATCGACCATAGCATCGGCAAAGTAACTTCCTTCGAAGGCGGCACAGACCGGGCGAAAAAGAAATTGCGTGACTTTTTAAGGAATAAGCTGGATAAATTCGAGAAGCTTCGCAACGATCCGTGCGCCGATTGCGTTTCCGGTATGAGTCCTTATCTGCACTTCGGGCAAATTTCGCCGTTGTATATCGCTCTTGAAGTCTTGAAAACTTCCGGCAAGGGCAAAGACTCTTATCTTGAAGAGCTTATTGTTCGCAGGGAGCTGAGCAATAATTTCGTATTCTACAATGATAAATATGATACTTTTTCCTGTCTGCCACCCTGGGCCAAAAGGACGCTGAATTTTCATCGTAAAGATAAGGGGGAATATGTGTATTCGCTCAAAGATTTCGAGCAGGCGAAGACGCATGATCCGTACTGGAACGCCGCGCAAAAGGAAATGATGCTGACCGGCAAGATGCACGGCTATATGAGAATGTACTGGGGCAAGAAGATCCTCGAATGGAGCAGAAATCCGCAAACCGGATTCAAAATTGCTCTGGAGCTTAACAACAGGTACGAGCTCGACGGCAGGGACCCGAATGCGTTTGCCGGTGTGGCGTGGTGCTTCGGCAAACACGACCGGGCGTGGTCGGAAAGACCGGTCTTCGGTAAAATCCGATATATGAACGCGGCCGGTCTGAAAAGAAAATTCGACGTCGATGCTTACGTGAAAAAAATCCAGACTCTCGAAGGAGCGTAAAAATATATGAAACGGATTGTGATTACAGGTGCTACCGGTTTTATAGGCAGAGCTTTGTGTGAAGACCTCTGTAAGGATTACAAGGTCATCGGTCTTTCGCGTGACATTCGCCGGGCGTCCGGATTGATAGGAGATTTCGCCGAGATTTTCGAATGGGACGGCAGAACCACCGGGACATGGATACGCCAGGCCGACGGAGCTTTTGCCATCATTAATCTGGCGGGTGACAACCTCGCATCGGGGAAATGGAACCGGTATAAAAAAGCCGGAATACTTCACAGCAGACTCGATGCCACCAGGGCGATAATTGCGGCGATAAAGCAGGTCGATAATAAGCCCTCGGTCGTAATTCAGTCTTCCGCCGTCGGATATTACGGTTCCAGCGGCTTGCAAAAGTTGAACGAGCAGTCTCCGCCGGGCAAAGGATTTCTCTCCGACGTCTGTCAAAAAGTTGAATTTTGTACGGAGCAAATGCAAAACCTCGATGTCAGACTGGTTGTAATTCGAACTGGAGTAGTTATCGGCCCGGGCGGCGGGGCGTTGCCAAAAATGTCCCGGCCTTTTAAGTTTTTTCTCGGAGGGCATCCCGGTTCCGGCAGGCAATGGTTTTCGTGGATTTCTTTGGAGGACCATATTGCTGCAATAAGGTTTTTACTTGAGAATAAAGACCAGCAGGGTGTTTTTAATCTGACTTCGCCTGAGCCGGTAACAATGAAAAAGTTTTGTAAGGCTTTGGGCAAAGTATTGCATCGGCCTTGCTTGTTTCGTGTGCCGGGTTTTGTTCTGCGGTTGAAGTTCGGCGAAATGGCCGATGAGATGCTTTTATCCGGGCAAAGAGTTATTCCCGAAAGATTGTTGGATGCAGGATTCGAATTCGAACATCCTGAAATTAAACAGGCTCTAAGTGCCGTTTTAAGCCGAAAGGAGTAATTATGAGTTTGGAAGAATATTTTAGTACCACCGAAGGGACCGGAATTCTGGCGACGA
>CAYVXS010000347.1:408-4177 GCA_964454885.1 uncultured Pirellulales bacterium | reverse complement strand
ATATTATCACTGGCCGGCATTCAAACTGAAGTATGAGTCCGGATTGTCCATCGGACAAATACTCCTTATGCAGAGTATTCGGGATGCATGTAAAGAAGGCGTCCGGTTCTTCGATTTCGGGCACGGGGACGCTGAGTATAAAAGATTCTGGGCCAATAAAACTCAAAGTGTTGACTGGGTAGTAGCGGGCCGGGGTTTACCGGGACATGCGGTGATTCTGTGTTACAGAATTGCATGGTGGCTCGCCGGACAAAAGAAACTGTTCCAATTTTACCGTCGTTTGAAGAATTATAGAAAAAACAAAAACACAGCTTCAAGCGACAATTAAACGCACATGGTCCTTCAGACTGATACAATACCTGCTTTGATTTGTGGAGACGATTTCCCGGCTTATGGTGCTGTTCGTGCATTAGGGCCGAAAAAAGTTCCGATTTATCTGGTTCATCACAATAAAAACTCATTCGTAAAACGTTCGCGTTTTGTCAGGAAACATTTTCATATAATTCCTGAGAATGATAATTTTATCGAAGAGCTGCATAACGTCGCAAATCAAATCGGAGGTGAAGCTGTAATCATAGCCGCCGGTGACAACTATCTCGATTCCTTGTCCCGGAATATAGATTCCCTTCCCGATGGTTTTCGATGCACTTTTCACGGATGGGACATTGTTTCACAGATACGCCGGAAGAACATCACGTACAAAAAATGCAGTGAAATAGGGGTGGATTTTCCAAAATTTTATCATGTGCACTCGAAAGATGAGCTCGATGAGGTGTTATCATCTTTAGATATACCCTTCCCGCTTATTTTGAAAACGGACAAATCGCATGAGTTGCACTCCAAATACGGCAACAAAGTTATCATAGCAAGGAACAAACAGGAGGTAAAACAGGCATATGAGTATCACGACGGATTCTGGAATTCCCTGATACTATCAGAATATATCTCAGGTTCCGAGCAACAGCTTGTGAACCTGATGGCGGTCGGGGACACAAACGGGTATCCATTGGAAGTCTTTATGAACCGTAAAATCCGCTCTTCAGACAGATTGGTGGCATGTTTGATGGAACCGTATTATTCCGAAATTTTATTGGAAATGAGCCTGAAACTTATGAAACACACAGGCTATTACGGATATTTCAATTCAGAATTTAAAATCGACTCACGAGACGGCTCGTTAAAACTAATGGAAGTTAACGGAAGAGTCACCGTCACTAACTCACACGCTTTATTATGCGGATGCAATCTCCCTTATGCAATGTATCAATGTGCCCTGGGTAAAACTGTTCCACTTAAGATTATGCCGAACGAACGTTTTGAGCGGGTATTATGGTGGCGCCCCTTAAGCGACTTAAAAGGATGTATCCACTCGTTTATTCAAGGAAAACTAACCGTCGGACAATACTTCAGCAGTTTGCGGGCAAGCAGAAGAATAACGGAGCCGTTCTGGAGGAAAGATCCTACGGTAGGAATTTTCTTTATTTTTTCATGTATCAGTATGTTTATAAAAAGACTAAGGAAAAAAATATGCAGGAAATAGCTGTCCTGGGTGCCGGCAATTTAGGACTTGCGACGTGCGCTCATTTGGCACTGGAAGGTTATTCCGTTCGTTTATGGAATCGGACAAGGTCCAAAATCGAACGGCTTCAGGAAACTAAAAGCATCCATTGCACTGGAGTAGTAAACGGAACCGCGGAACTTCAGCTCGTTACCGACAACATCGAAGAAGCCCTGGAGGGAGTAAAATTAATATTAGTTACTACACCGGCCGATTCGCATCGCGAAATTGCACAAATGATGGCCCAACATTTAACCGATACGAAAACCGTGGTCCTCAATCCGGGCAGGACATTCGGTGTTGTTGAAGTGGAACATATTTTATCCGAGTATAATGTCCCCGTTATGCCGCTCGTCTCGGAAACGCAAACCGTTGTTTATACCTGTCGCAAAACTGCGGATGACGCGGTACTAATAATTTCAATAAAAGAACAGGTACTAATTTCTACAAGACATGCCAATGACAGCAAAAACCTTTTAGAACAACTGCCTCCCTGTCTCGGCAGGCAGTTAATCATAGCGGACAGTTTATGGCAGACATCACTGGGTAATATCGGCGCAATTCTTCACTGTGTTCCTACGCTCTTAAACACGGGATGGATAGAGAACAATAAGGTAGCTTTCAAATACTATTACGATGGCATCACACCGACTATTGCAAAGTATCTCGAACGCCTGGACCGGGAGCGACAGGAAATCGGCACTCGATTTAACATAAAACTCGAATCCATTGCCGATTGGATGCGAAGAAGCTATAGGATTGAAGGCGGGAATCTTTTCGAATGCCTGCAAAATAATATTTATTATCAAACAATTGAGGCGCCGGGTTCCTTACGGCATCGTTATCTTTTCGAAGACATCCCGTGCGGCCTCGTACCTTTCGAAGCCCTGGGTAAGCTGGCAGGAGTAAAAATGACTTTCATTCCGGAAATAATTGATATGGCTTCTCATCTGCTGGACCATGATTTCCGGGCCAACGGACGAACACTGGAACGTTTGGGTTTTGTAAATCCCACGGTCCAGCAAATAATTCAGGAAATGGCTCCGGAACATTCCATATCCTGACACAAAGGCACAGGCTTTATTATCCCTTAGAAATGAAATTGCCCAAAAAGAAAAAAAATATTACATTGCTCGGATGCAGCATAGGAAACTGCGTGCACATAGCCGGTGTGGCCAATTTTTTTCATATCGCCGAAACATATGGTTTCAAAACCATATTACTCGGAGCGGCAATAGAGCCTCGTTCTTTAGTCGAGCAAATAGAAGCAATCTGCCCGGACGCAGTTTGCATTAGTTATCGATTGTCTCCTGAAAATTGCAGACATGTTCTTGAAAATTTTCAAACAATACTCCGGGAAAGCCCGTTCGACGGTAAATTATTATTCGGCGGAACGCAACAGACTGTGACAGTGGCTAAAGAGCTAAATATGTTCGACCACTATTTTATCGGCGAAGAGCCTATAACAAAAATTATCGATGTGTTCGAACAATTAACCGGCAAACGCAAAACTTCGGAGAATGCACTGTCTGTTAGCTCCCGCCCACCAATTCAGGAAACCGTGGATAACCTGCCCATATTAAACGAGCAGGGACTTCAAATGCCGTTACTGCGTCACCATTTCGGCCTGTCATCGGTTGACGAAACCATTAAAGGAATAAACGAGATTTCTCAGGCGGAAGTCCTTGACGTGATATCGATAGCACCGGACCAAAACTCTCAACAGTTTTTCTTCCATCCGGAAAAACGTGACACGAAGCTCGATGGAGCCGGCGGAGTTCCACTAAATAAGGAAAAAGACTTAGCCGATTTGAATCAGGCCAGGAAATGCGGCAATTATCCCTACCTGCGCATCTATTCGGGAACCCAGGATTTATTGAAATGGGCAGAACTCAGCGTTCGTACGATTGATAATGCCTGGGGCACTATTCCTCTTTGCTGGTATAGTGAGCTTGACGGCCGCTCCAAACGCCCTCTTTTAAAAGCTCTTGAAGAAAATATATCGGTTATAAAATGGTACGCACAGATCGGCAAACCGGTTGAAATTAACGAGTCTCATCACTGGTCTCTGAGAAATTCACCGGACGTCGTTGCAGTCGCCATGGCATACATCGCCGCATACACGGCGAAAAAACTGGGAGTCCGTCAGTATTTTGCGCAATATATGCTCAATAACCCGAGTTTCACAAGTATTCCACACGATCTTGCCAA
>CAYVXS010000347.1:0-398 GCA_964454885.1 uncultured Pirellulales bacterium | reverse complement strand
GCCAAAATCGGTGTTGAAAACATTTTAGTCAAGTCGCTGGAAAGCAATGACTTTCATGTTTATCGCCAGCTCCGGGCCGGTCTGGCACATTTCTCGGTTGATAGTCAGATAGCCAAGGGACAACTGGCCGTCTCGACCGCGACAATGTTGAATTTCAATCCGCATATTGTCCATATCGTTAGTTTCACAGAAGCAGATCACGCCGCTTTGGCAACAGAAGTCATTGAAAGTGCGAAAATTGTTCGAGGCGTTATTCGAAATCTGGCTCCCGGCATCCCGAATGCGTATGGTGGCCAACTCATTAAGCAAAAAGCGGAAAAGCTGTTCTTCGACGCACAAATTCTTTTAGGCGCGGTGAAAATGTTAGGTGAAAACATGGGAAGTCACGACCCCCTGTC
>CAYVXS010000346.1:0-4193 GCA_964454885.1 uncultured Pirellulales bacterium | reverse complement strand
TGGGGCATATCACAGAGCAATTCACCCACATCGCATTGGCGAACGACCATCTGGATTTAACACTCGTTCACAACGGCAGAGAGCTTTGTCGATTGCTGGAAAATGAGGGGCTTCGCCGGAGAATAGCGGAACTGTTTCCAACTCCTTCGGGTGGAATTTCCGAAAACCTGATAGAAGCCGAAAGCAACGAAAAAGGCCTTTACATTTTCGCCCTTATGGGTAAGCCCGATATTTCAAGAACGAGCGGCAAATTTCAATATATATTCCTCAACGGCAGATTCATCAGGGACAAATTTATCTCGCACGCTATCAAGGAGGCCTATCGAGGCCTGTTGGAGCCAAACAGGTTTCCGGTAGTCTTTTTATTTATCCAGATGCCCCACGAAGATTACGACGTAAACGTACATCCGACGAAAAACGAAGTACGCTTTTATAATTCCAACTTCGTTCATTCGCAAATTCTCGGCGTGCTTAGGGAAAAACTTTTAGGGACGAATCTTGAAATATCTGCAAAAATGCCGACCGACTCACAACGGCAAAATGCTATACCCCAATCAGCAAACAGACAAGACCAGAGAATCGTCGATGCGATGGCGGAATTTTTCAAAAAACACAGGCCCGCCCAACGACAGGAGCATCTGCGGTTCCGGCCCGGCTCGGCCGGTATAAAGAGCCAAACTTCACCCAGAGTACCCAAACAGGACATTTCACCCGATGTGGAATACGAAAAAAAATTCATCCAGATACACGATAGTTTCATCGTGGCTCAAACGGATGAAGGATTTGTTCTCATCGACCAGCATGCCCTTCACGAACGCATTATCTACGAGGACTTATGCAGGCGGATTCGAAACAGCAAACTGCAATCACAGAGGCTGCTTATGCCGGAAAGTTTCGAGCTGACTGAGGCCCAGGCTGATATACTTAAAAAAAATGCCGAACTGATTGAGAAGTTGGGGATCGAGCTTGTCCCTTTCGCCCCTAAAACGATGGCTATCCAGTCTTTCCCTATCATACTGGCAAAGGCGGACCCGCTCGATTTTATACAGGATTTAATCGACTTGCTTGAGAACAAAAATGCCGGTCTCGATGCGGACAGGCTATTGGATGAGGTGCTGAATATGGCCGCATGTAAGGCGGCGATCAAGGCCGGACAGAAGCTGACGGCAAGCGAAATAGAGCAATTGCTTGCGGACAAAGCTACCGTGGATTATTCGAGTCGCTGTCCTCACGGCAGACCAACCACAATCGAATTCACGATAAAAGAGCTGGAAAAACAATTCAAGAGAACCTGATGAAAAAATGGTGGATATTGTTAACGTTTTTTATCTGCTGGATTATCACCGGCTTTATATTATTTGACGTCAGGCTGGCAAAATATTCCCAAATCAATATCACACCCGTTGAAATTTCACGGATAATATCTACTGCACCGAACATTACGGAAATACTTTTCGCCCTGGGTCTCGAAGAAAAAATAACAGCCGTCACATCAGACAGTATTCATCCTCCCGCTGCAGCTAAAAAAACCAAAATAGGTAATTTCTGGCAGCCGGACATCGAAGCAATAATAGCCGCCGATCCCAACCTTGTTGTAACTTTGGGATTTCCGCTATATCCGCAGCAGCAAAATCTTGCCGACAGGTTAAGGCGAATTGGTTATACCTGTCTGACAGTTTTTAATACCGAGCAAATCGACGATCTATTCGATGCCATAAAAAAAATCGGGCTCGCCACTCAAACTCAACATCAGGCAAACTTTTTAACGGCGGAAATACGAAATGAAATTGAGCGTATTGTTTTACTGACCAAAGAAACTGAAAAAGTCCGTGTCCTATATGTCGTTCAGAGAGAACCGCTGCGTGTCGCCGGAACGGATACATTTATTAACGAAATGATAACTCTTGCCGGCGGTGAAAACGCCATCGGACCAACAATACAGAAATATCCCCCTATCGGCACAGAACAGCTTCTCCTGTGTAACGCGGAGGTCATCATCGAACCGACGATGGGACAAAAATATTCCGAACAGCTTCAAAATAATGCCGTTAAATATTGGAGCAGGTATAAAAATATCCCCGCCATAGAAAATAAAAGAATCTATGTTGTGGACGATGATACTATTTCGCAGCTCGGCCCTCGACTTCATAAGGGAGTAGAGACAATCGCGAGATGCCTGAAACCCGAACTTTTCGAGAAGTCAAACCAATGAAGCAACTATTGACGAAAAGAAAGCTTTTTTTACAAATACTACTGACTTTTTTAGCCTTGATAGTCATTATGCTTGCCTGCTCATTGATAGGAACTCAACACATTTCCCTAAAATCCGTATTTACTTCTCCTGAGACGTCCAATATTATAAATCCAGATTATAAAATATTTATGCATGTCAGATTACCCAGAATTACCTTAGCCTGTATTGTCGGTGCCGCCCTGGCGGGTGCCGGCGTTGTCTTTCAGGTCCTGTTGCGAAATCCACTGGCCGACCCTTACATACTCGGTATATCAAGCGGAGCAGGACTCGGATCAATCATCGCGGTAATCAGCGGCTTTAGCTGGACTTTGTGGGGACGCTCGCCGATTGCCGTTTTTGCCTTTATCGGAGCGATAGGAACAATCTGGCTGGTTTGGTTTATCGGCAGGCTGACAGGCAAATCAAACGTCACGGGCCTTCTGCTGGCGGGTGTTGTAGTTAACGCCTTTTTTTCCGCAGTAATTATGTTCTTAATATCTGTCACTCAAAGCTCGAAGGTTTATTCTACGATATTCTGGCTAATGGGAAACATATCGGAAGAGGATATCTTCGTACTCTGGATGGGTGCAGGATTTATAATAACGGGAATAATTGCCCTTTTTTACATAAGTCCGCAGCTCAATGCGATAAGTTTTGGTCCTGACGACGCCAAAAATATGGGAATAAACACTTCCAGAATACAATTGGCCGCCTTCGCTATTGCCGCTCTTATAACTTCCATCGCGGTCTGTCTAAGCGGCCTTATAGGATTCGTGGGTTTAATCGTACCGCACGGCGTCAGGCTTGTATTCGGGCCGGACCATCGCCAATTACTGCCGCTCAGCTGTATCATTGGCGCGATATTTCTTGTAGTAGCCGACACATTGGCACGTACTATTATAGCTCCGGCACAACTGCCGGTCGGTATTATAACTGCCATTGTGGGAGGCCCCTTCTTTTTGTTCCTGCTTATAAAATCCGCCCATAAAACCAGCTGGTTTAACAAATGAATATTATAGAAGTTCACAATCTAAGTTTCAGGTATTCGAAGGCGGATGTCCTGCAAAACATTAGCTTTAATGTTAAAACGGGGACTTTTTTAGCTATAGTGGGTCCGAATGGAGTCGGGAAAAGTACCTTACTTAATCTTTTATCCGCTTCACTAAAACCTGCCACAGGAAAAGTTACAATCGAAGGCAAGCCGCTCGAATCATATAGCACAAGAAAACTTGCAGAGACAATAGCCGTTGTAAGACAGGAATCTATCCCGTTATTTGGCTTTTCAGTTATAGAAACGGTCATGATGCCGAGGATAACTCACTACGGACAGCTCGGATTCGAAAATGAAAATGATAGACAAATTGTCAACGAAGCCCTCAAAGTAACAGATACTGCTCGATTTGCCTCTCGTTCATTAGCAAATCTAAGTGCGGGTGAACGACAACGGGTATTTATCGCACGGGCGATCGCACAACAAACCCCAATTCTACTGTTGGACGAGCCAACAAGCTTTCTCGACCTGAAACATCAGGTCGAAATATACGATCTTCTCAAAGCGGCTCAGTTCAAACAAGGCAAAACAATTGTTACTGTGACACACGATATCAACTTAGCGGCTCAATACTGCGACACGATTTTACTGCTCGCCTCAAATAATAGCTACTGCTACGGCGATGTGAGGGAAGTTTTGTCCGTAGAGAAAATTACCGAGGTTTTCGGTGTAAGAGTTTTTGCAGGAAAAATTAAGCAGGAAAGCTTTTTCTTCCCTTTAGGAAAATTCGCAAAAGATAGCGATAAAAACAGCGATACACAAGACAATTCATGAACATAATTCCTTTTATACAAAGATTTTACCTTCAACATAACATTTTACCTTGAATAATTTTACCAACTGCTCTATACTTTTCACGCTTTATTAAAATCTTCGACGAAACAAATGCTGTACAAAAGACGTAATTAT
>CAYVXS010000345.1:0-4201 GCA_964454885.1 uncultured Pirellulales bacterium | reverse complement strand
TACCGCTCGTGAAATACGTTATCTCGAACGGTACCTGGCCGCTGACCTCTGAATGGATGAGCCAGCGGCCAAGCTCCCGCAGCCTCGCTGGAAACACCAACTGTTCAATATCAATTTTATCCGCCTGCTCTAATGGTTCAAGCGACAGCGACGTCGGGTCAATCAAAGTATTGGCCCACATAAACTGAAGCCAGTTCCACCCCCTCTTCATAGTCAAATTCCGCCTCTCACGAACCAGCGTCAGGCTATTTGGAAGTGCTTCTGCCGGCCTTTGAGGCACAAAATGCGGTCTCATATCCTGCACTATATTTTCTTCAACTACTACTGCTGTATCTGAGTCGCTGGTAATACCCATTCCAATGTCCAGGTCAGAAATATCATAAACTCGTACCTCCATTTTGGGTGGGAGCATACTAACTGTTCCAATCAGAATTACTCCTTCATCAATAACATAGGTAAGTTCTCCAAATCCGCCAAGCTCACTTGAAGTAACATTGGCTAACAGAATCTCCAATGCCTTGCGCAGCTTAATACCCGTCAGCGGACCCATTTTTGCCGGAGTGCTCGGCTCGACTTCCGCGTTATCGAGTAAATCATTCCAGTTAGGTTGTATTTGTATTGGGGGCCGTACGGAATTCTCTAACTTCTCTATCACTTCACCGAAAGTCATTTCATGTTTCAAATCTGAAAGATCAACAATCTGGTCTATTTGTTTATAAACCAGAGGTTCGGTAATGTCCTGTTCGATTGAAATCGAAAAATCATTTTTTAGCTGCTCACCTGGAAGACTCTTCATAGCTTGAAGAAGCTTTTCGATTTTTTGATGATTCTCTCGCGTCTGGCGCACAACAAGCTTTTTATTATCATGTATTTGTATTGTTCCTTCGCCTCTATCACTCAGATCGAACCAACTATCCGGATCAATAGTTTCCTGAATTGTCATTGTTGTTATCGACCTTCGAGGGGTAAAACGTTGTTTTATGTTCAGCTCTTTACTTTCTTCAATTGCTGCTGCATCTGAGTCAGTAGTAATACCAACGCCACTGTCCAAATCAGCAATATCATAAACTCGTGTCTCCATCTTTGGCGGCAGCATATCTAACGTTCCTATCAGAATTACTCCTTCGTCCACAACATAAGTAAGTTCTCCGAACTCGCCAAGCTGGTTTGAAGTAACACTGGCTAACAGAATCTCCAGTGCCTTGCGAAGTTTAATATCCATTAACGGCCCCATCCTTGCTGGAGTAGTCGGCTCTACTTCTGCATTTTCGCTTAAATCCTTCCAGTTAGGCTGTATTTGTATCGGGGGCCGTACGGATTTTTTTAACTTCTCTATCACTTCGCCGAAAGTCATTTTAGATTTCAAATCTGAAAGGTTCACAATCTGATCTATTTGTCTATAAATCAGAGGTTCAGTCCTATCGACTGCAATCGAAGACTTACTTTTAAGTTGTTCACCCGGAAGGCTCTTTAAAGCCTGAAGAAGCTTTTCGATTTTTTGATGAATCTCTCGCGTCTGTCGCACAACGAGCTTTTTATTATCATGTATTTGTATCGTTCCCTCACCGGTATCACTTAGGTCGAACCAACTGTCCGGCTCGACGGTCTCTTGAATAAGCCTTGTCAGCCCACTGGGCCTGTTATTACTCATCCCGCTTTCAAGATTGACTACAGCTCCTGGATTTCCTCCCATATATCCACCACCGTATCCTCCACTATTACCAGGTTCACTCATTCCGCCAAATCCTCCATAATTTCCAGAGTCAGAGACCGACGTTTGGAATGCGGAATTGTAAATCGTAAGCTGAACCTTGTCCCGCCTCGGCAGAGTAACTAATTCTATCGCGCTTGCCGGCGCAAAAGGCGGCTGCTCGGATATTGCCTCATCCGAAGCTTTACCCTTCGCAACATACATATCCGCAGTCTCTTTCTTAGGTGCCAGCGCAAGTGTTGCACTCCTTGGCATGTCACTCTTTTCCACAGCCCTGCTCTGATTAATCTCCGGCTTGCCTCCGGCTTCCATTTCCATCATCGGCGCGATTGACTCGTTGCTTCGAAATTCCATTTTATCTGCCAACGGCGCCGTCTGTTTAGCAGCTTCCCGCTGCTTTGCCCTGTCTTCGCCTAACTGATTAGCAACCAGCACCAATCCCACCACTATCACCGCCGCCGCCGAGCTCATCCACACAGGCTTCTTAAACCATGCAATTTTTTTCACTACAGGTTTTCTCGCCTGCTCGGTAACACTCGAAATCAAATCCTCGGAAATCTCTGCCTTACCGCCTAGCAAATCCAAAGCCGCATATTTGCGCTGCAGTTTCTCCAGGTTGTCTCGGCATTGGCCGCAGCCTTCTATATGTCCGGCCGCCTCCTTCATCCCGGCATCCGAGGCCAGTTTGAACTGGTATTCGATAAGCTCTTTTTCTGTAAGATGACGTTTCATTTTACTACCCCTGAACATCAGGTAATTTTTGCCCCAAGGTCTTCAGTGCCCTGAACATTTGTGTTTTCACCGTCCCAAGTGAGCAGCCCAAAACCTTCGCCACTTCCGGGTAACTAAGCTGCTGATAATAGGCCAGAACAAGCGTCGCCCTCTGCCTCGATGGCAGTGACATCACGGCCTTTCTCACCTGCCGCACCTGCTCGGCCTTCGCCGCTTCCTGCGATGGCTCCTGCGAATCATCCACCAGCGCAACAGCACTCAGCTCTTCGCCGTCCCCATTCGTGCAATCGAGTTTCTGATTCAGCGATACCATTCGTTTCCCTTTGCCCCTCCGCATACCATCGATAGCCGCATTTGTCGCAATCCTAAAAAGCCAGCTCTTAAACTGATTGCCTCGAAATGTATGGGCTTTTTCATGTACACGCTTAAAGGTCTCCTGAAAAAGGTCCTCAGCTTCATGACGATTCCTGCTCATTCGCGTCAAATATCCCAGCAAACCGTCCCCGTATCGGCGTACAAGCTCACCAAACGCCTTCGGGTCGCCCTTACAATGGGCTTCTACCAAACTTTTATCGGTGCTTTCCATTGAGGCCATATTACTCCAGCTATCTGTATAAACGGCTATCGTAGCTCATCGGTTGACAAATAATGAAGTAATTTTTACGGAAAAATATGACTTTATTGATGCTGTATGCCCACGGGGATTATCCGCTTGTATTATTGGCTGGCTTGCCGCCATTTCCCCCCCTGATAAATCGATATGTACTGAGCCTATTTCTTACTTGGGTACAGGCTTATCCATCGCCCAGAAAACCGCGTTAATAAGCATCTTGCGAAACTGCGCGTTGTTAAAGTCGTCCGGATGCCCCAATGATGAATAAAAAACTCGCGACCTCTTGTACTTATTGGTCCACGCCACCGGCTCAGGCTCCTTATCGGGAATCGTCCCAATCAGCAGACTTGTTGTTTCCCCTTCCAGCGGTCGTACCTCGTACAGCGATCCATCGCTTATAAACGGCAGTTCCACCCCGGCCAATATCGGATGATTTTTAGCTTTGGCTGCTAAAGTAACCGTGCACTTCGGCCCGCTCCCATGATGCCCGTGATAATTCCCCCCCAATACCTCCGGGTCAAGCTTTACCCATTCGGCGTAACCCGCCGGCGCATTCCCGCGGGTATCGAACGCATGGCAGGCGGTCCGCAATCCTATTAAAGGCCTGCCGCTTTCCATATAGTCACGGAAATACTTCATCTGCTCGCCTGGCAGTGCCCTGCGCCGTGCGAACAGCACCGCTAAATCCGCATTCGTCAGCGCCTCCATACCCGGAACATAGTGTCGCCCCGGATCATTTTTGTCTGTGCTCCCCTGGAGCACTTCGCAGTAAAGCCCGTATTTTGTCTTAAGCTCGTTTGCAAATTCCGGAAGCGTCTCCGCAGACCCGTATTCGCTTTCAGCCGAAATAAAAACAACCCGCTGCCGCTTATCATTCTTAAAACAAAACTGAGGCCGCCCCGTAAACACCGTCGAAGTAATCGTCGGGCAGACATACTTTTCTACGTGCTCGACGACAAGGTCCGTCCCCGTAAAGTGATTGACAAAAGGCCGCATCCGCGAGTTGTACATCGTATCGGTCATATCCCGCATCAGCACAACGTTCTTGCCGTACCTCGACATATTCCGCAGCCCGAACGGCCGCCCGAGTACGCACATATTGGTATGCACGCCCATAATGATAACGTTCTCGATACCCCGCTGCT
>CAYVXS010000344.1:0-4209 GCA_964454885.1 uncultured Pirellulales bacterium | reverse complement strand
AAAAGATTTTAATGACCAATGGATAGACAAATTTTTTAAATTTTTAGTAGAAAAAGTATAATACTACCCTGAATTAAGACCACTGGTTAAGTGTAAATTTAATAACTTTAAACCAGTGTATTATGAAAGCAAAAAGACAAAAACATTCAGGAGCCTTTAAGGCCAAAGTAGCTATTGAAGCCTTACAGGAAAGAGAGACGTTAGCCGAACTTTCGAAAAAGTATGGGATACATCCCAACCAGATAGCCCGGTGGAAGAAAGAGTTTCTTGAAAGAGCTCCACAGTTATTTGAGAAGGCACAGGCGCCGGAAGACCATGATAAGGAAATGGAAAAGATGTTTGCCAAAATCGGACAGTTAGAGATGGAGCGTGATTATTTAAAAAAAAATTTAAAGAAACTGGGTCTGTGAGCGATCGGCTACAAATGGTCAACCGGGAAGAGAAGTTGAGCATCCGTTGTCAATGTGATCTGGTAAGTGTAACCAGGGGTAGTTTTTACTATCAGCCCCTTGGAGAGACAGAAGAGAACCTGAAAGTCATGCGTTTGATGGATGAGCATTATCTGAGACGTCCTGCAGAAGGAGTTCTTCGTATGCGGGATTTTCTTCTTGCTCTTGGTATAGTAGCTAATCATAAGCGTGTTCGAAGGCTATTGAGATTGATGGGGATAATGGCTATTTACCCCAAGAAGAACCTGAGCCGACTTGGGCAGGCAAAATATATCAGGCCATACTTGCTGAGGGATCTTAAAATTACCAGGCCCAATCAGGTTTGGGCAATCGACATTAGTGTGCCGCAGCTAAGCGGCGTTAGAGATGAGGGTAGGCCCCTCGCAACCAGCTTGCAGGAGCGGGTTGCAAACCACCGTAAGCGGCGTAAGTCAAAAGCTTATGTCGTGAGCGTTACGGAAAAGGTGCCATTAGGTATCAAGTATGAATCAGAAAGACGAACAACCGTGAATTGCCGTTCAAGCGTCGAAAAGGCTCAAATGACATCAAAACCGGGGAGTTATGTTGCTCCGGGATTAGTTTGGAGGTTACCTGCTTACTGTCCAGGCGGTGTCCGGCGTAGAGGCAGCGTCAGGCTGATTCAGGCTCTTTCGTTGAACTGCGGGAACCTTCGAAGACGATGTGAAGCGAAAGGCACAAGCTGCCAAGGCGAGGCCGATAGTAGTGATACGTCTTCAAGGGGCGGAGCAGCTCTTAGTAGTGTCGAACCCGTTGTAATGACGGTGGAGCGAAGGGGCTGCGTCATCCAGTCATTGAACATTGTCAACCGCGATAGTGGGAGGAGCATTGATTAATGATAAAGCCTTATAACATACCTAAAAGGCTTGTTTGGCAAGCTTATCTGAGTGTAAAAGCAAACGGAGGCTCAGCAGGAGTTGATCGGGAATCTCTGGAGAAATTTGAGGGAAACCTGAGCAACAACCTGTACAAGCTCTGGAATAGAATGTGTTCTGGGAGCTACTTTCCTCCACCTGTTAAAGCTGTGCCTATCCCAAAGAAATCGGGAGGGGCGCGCATTCTCGGAGTGCCGACAGTGGCAGACAGGATCGCACAAACAGTGGTCAAGCAACTGCTTGAGCCCGTTATTGACCCAATATTCCACGCGAACTCGTATGGTTATCGTCCTGGGCGATCCGCTCATGATGCCATTGCCATGGTCAGGCGTCGGAGTTGGGAATACGATTGGGTTATCGAGTTTGATATTAAAGGGTTGTTTGATAATATTGACCATTCACTGCTAATGCGAGCGCTCAGAAAGCACTGTAAAACTCCATGGGTATTGATGTACGTTGAGCGTTGGCTTAAAGCACCAATGCTAATGCCAGAAGGTAATCTTGTATCCAGGACTTGCGGTACGCCTCAGGGTGGAGTTGTGAGTCCTATACTGGCCAACCTGTTTTTGCACTATACATTTGATAAATGGGTTGAGATTAACCTTCCGAGCATTCGATTTTGTCGATACGCAGACGATGGGATCATTCATTGTCGTAGCAAAGCGCAGGCAGAGTTTGCTTTGACAAAAATTCGAGAGCGATTTCTACAGTGTAATCTTGAATTGCATCCACAGAAAACCAAGATCGTTTACTGCAAGGACATTAATCGGAAGGAGAACCATTCATGTGTCCAGTTTACATTCCTGGGGTATACTTTCCGTCCGCGCAAATCGGTGGACAAATATGGCCGGGTTTATGTGAACTTTGCGCCCGCTGTAAGCCGAAGCGCTTTGAAGGCGATGCGACAAACTATACGTGGATGGCACCTCCAACTGAAGTGTGACAAGAGCTTATCTGATTTATCGTCTATGTTCAATCCAATATTACGTGGATGGTATCAGTATTATGGCAAATTTCATTCCTCAGCGATGAATGCTTTGTGGAAACATTTGAATGGCTATTTAACGCGTTGGTTGATGCGGAAGTACAAACGCTTGGCTCGCCATAAGACGCGAGCTTGGCAAGCTCTTAAGCGACTGGCAATCATGTATCCGAATGCTTTTGTGCACTGGAACTTGGGATTCGTACCAAAGGCTGGATGATGGGAGCCGGATGAGTCGAGAGGTTCACGTCCGGTTCTGCGAGGGGCTGCAGGTGAAATTCCTGCGGTCTACTCACCCCTACATTCCAATGCCGAAGGGTTTTCTTTACCTGACAGCCATTATAGACGTTTACAGCCGTTATGTTGTCGGATGGGGGATATCCAATAGTCTGGATGCTTCCTGCAGCCTTAACGTCACAAAAGAGGCTATCGAACGATATGGAAAGCCTGAGATTATAAACTCGGATCAGGGGAGTCAATTTACCTGTCATGAATGGATCGAACTTCTTGAGAAGGAAGAGATAAAAATAAGCATGGATGGTAAAGGCCGGGCTATTGATAATATTTTTATTGAAAGGTTCTGGCGTTCTGTCAAGTATGACTATGTTTATATCAGTATGCCATCAGACGGATTGGAACTTTATCAGGGTCTGCAAGATTACATGGATTACTACAATAATGAGCTTTGTCACCAGGGAATCGATCATCAGATTCCGGCAAACAGGTATTTTCAAGCTGCATAATGATTGAAGAAGTGGTTAAGAAAAAAATATCAATAAAAAAGATAACTTATTTTTGTAAACCTGTGGTCTGAGAGAAGGGAGTATTTAACAAAACCAGTTTAAGCTGGTGGATATTTGCCTTGGCCGGTTTGCTGGCTTTAGGAATTGCATTGCTAACGGTGAGCTGGCAAAGCTGGCGGGCAGCTACAAGGAATCCGGTGGAAGCGTTGAGATACGAATAATATAAACAGGAAAACAAAATACAGATTATGAAATTTCGGGATATTAAAGCATTTGCAAAGCAACTTAGTAAAAACAAACTTTACTCGTTGGTGACCATATTTGGATTTTCGGTGTCGTTAATGTTCGTAATCCTTTTAAGTGTTTACATTAAACAGGAACTTTCGGTCGATAAATTTCACGCAAAAAAAGACAGGTTGTACCGTTTGGTAAACGAAGGCTATTCTACTTTCGGCTCTACCATCGGGCAAAAAATACAGGATGCTTTACCTGAAATTGAATGCGAAACCCGGGCATATAACTACAAAGAATATTTTTATGCGCAGGGCGCTCCCGAAAAAAAACTAAATGCCGATTTATTAATGGTCGATTCCACGTTCTTCAATATGTTTTCTTTTAAACTTGAAGAAGGAAATCCCAGTGAAGTTTTACTTTTAAAAAATTCGGCAGTAGTAACGCGGCGTTTTGCCCGGTCGTTGTTTGGCGATGAGTCGCCAGTAGGAAAACAAATTATTAGCTCGAACAATGTACCGCTTATAATTACGGGTGTAATGGATGACCTACCTGAAAATACCCAGTTTAGAAAGTGTGATGCTGTAATAAACTATCAATTGCTGGCTGATTTTTGGGAATATCCCCAACTATTAAATTCTGACGGGGCAAGTATTACGATGTATTATTTTCTGGCAAAAGAAGGTACCAATTTACCTGCTAAAAACGGACAGGCTCTGGCTCTCTTAAAAAAGGATTTTTGGATGTACCAGCAGGAGCGGGTAAAAACACTCGATTTTGAACCCATTACGGCATCTTATTTCAGTAACAAGCGAGGAGAAATTAAGCAAAACAGCAAAACGCTGGTAACTGTTCTATCGGCAATTACTTTGCTGATTTTAATCCTGTCAGTAATCAATTATATCAACTTA
>CAYVXS010000343.1:0-4227 GCA_964454885.1 uncultured Pirellulales bacterium | reverse complement strand
ATGCGCCTTCGAGAAAGGTACCGCGAATAATAATAAGGAAGTACCTCATCGGATTTATGTAAGTTAGAATTTGAATCCACACCGGCATATTGTCTATAGGCGTGGTAAAACCAGAAAGAATTATCGAAGGAACCAGAAACAGGAATCCCCCCAAAAGTCCCTGCTGCATCGTCACCGCCAGTGAAGAAATTGCAAGGCCGATCCCGATCGAAGACAGCAAAAACAGAGCAAGTCCTGTGTATAGAGTAATGATTTGGCCGCGAAGCGGTATCTTGAACCAGTAAATTGTGATTATTATAATAGCGGTAGCTTCGGCAAAACCGAGGATAAAGCCTGGAATTGCTTTACCAAGCAGAATTTGCGCAGGAGTTAAAGGGGTCACCAGCAGCTGGTCGAAGGTGCCTTGTTCCCTTTCGCGGGCAACCGAAAGGGCAGTAATCATCATAGTAACCACCAGTGTCAAAAGTGCAATGATTCCGGGGACAATAAACCATCGACTTTCAAGGTTGGGATTAAACCATGCGCGGGTATCGACTATAGCAGGTGGGCCCTCAAGGCCATGCATTTCGGACCATCTGGTGTTAAAGCCGGTTATTATGGACCTGACATAATTTAGTGCTATCAAAGCCGTATTGGAATTACGTCCGTCTATTATCACCTGTACCTGGGAGGAATTGCCCTGTGTCAGGTCACGAGTGAACTGTGGCCCGATGTGAATAACAAGCAGAACTTTTTTACTATTAATCAGTGATGCAATCTGTCCATTACGGGTGACTGTCGCAACCTGACGAAAATTCTCCGAACCCCGGAAAGCAGCAATTAAATCGCGTGAGACAATACTGGAATCTTCGTTGTAAACGGCAAATGGAACATTATTAAGGTCGAATGTAGCAGCATAGCCAAAAACAATTGTCTGGATTATCGGTGGGCCTATAAGGACAATACGGCTCTTGGGATCCCTGAGGATTGCCAGGAATTCCTTGATTACCAGTGCTATGATTTTATTAAACCAATTCAAAGTATTATTCTATCCTTTTCCTCGATTTCAATCGAATCAGCATGAAAAAAATAATTGTCATTGTTAACAATGCCAGAGCATTGGGTATGATGATCGAACCGATATTGCCAGCCAAAAAGAGCGTTTGCAGAACAGTGACAAAGTAACGGGCCGCGATAATACGTGTGATCATCTGTATCACAATCGGCATGCTCGAAATATCAAATATAAATCCGGACAGAAGAAATGCCGGCAGAAATGTTGTTATTATTGCTATTTGTCCTGCTACGAACTGGTTTTTGGTTATGCTTGATATCAGCAGCCCCATACCCAGGGCCGCCAGAAGGAACAGTGACGAACTGGCAAGCAGAACGATAAACGAGCCTCGTAAAGGAACAGCAAACAGCCAGACTGCCATTGCCACAGATATCAACATTCCACTGATACCAAGGATAAAATATGTGATAAGTTTGCTTAAAATGATCTCCCGCATTCTGACGGGAGTCGCTGTCAACGCTTCCATTGTGCCCCGTTCCCATTCGCGTGTCATCACCATGGCTGTCAGCAATGCTCCGATTAATGTCATAATAACCGCGATAAGTCCCGGCACAAGAAAGTTCTGGCTTCTAACTTCGCTGTTAAACCAGATCCTATCTTGAACCTGTACTGGGACGGTAACTTGTTTGCCTTCTTTCTGAACCGCGTGTTCTATCCACTTTAACCATGTACCTTCGACGTAACCTTCGACAAGACGGGCATCATTCGAATCAACACCATCGACAATGACCTGAATGGCAGCCTCGGAATATGTGTTTAGTTTTCTGGCAAAATCCTGTTTTATTACAATAATTGCCTTGATTTGATGGAGCGTCATTTTTTCTTTTGCCGCGGAGATATTTGAGACAACAAGCGGTTTGAAATATTCTGTTCCCTGAAATTCAGCGACAAAATTTTGCGCTTCCTGACTTTTATCTTCAAGGACAATTGCTATTGGTACATGTTTGGCATTTAAGGAAACACCGTAACCGAACAGAAACAGAAGGAAAACAGGCATTATCAGGGCGATTGCGATACTGCTGGGATCACGGATCACCTGGTAAAACTCCTTTCGAACGAGGCCGCTCATTCTCATCAACATCCCACCGTGTATTTTATCGTTTGTTTGCCGATTCATGATGCTTTTCTACCTGCCTCATTTTGCTCGATGAGACGAATAAAGGCGTCTTCAATAGTAGGCTCAGGATTCCGATCGGTACGTGCTGTTTCGCGAATTTCAGCGGGAGTACCGAGTGTCAGTATCCTGCCGGCCGCCATAATTGCCATACGATCACAATATTCGGCTTCTTCCATAAAATGTGTTGTAACCATAACCGTCATACCCTGTTGAGCAAGTGCGTTGATCTGATTCCAGAATTGTCGGCGAGCCAGCGGGTCTACCCCCGAAGTCGGTTCGTCGAGAAAAAGAATATCAGGATCGTGCATCAGAGAACAGGCCATAGCGAGTCGCTGTTTGTATCCAAGCGGCAGAGATATGCTATTGATATCGGCCTGGCTGTCCAGGTCGAACTGTTCCATCGCCCATTCGATCCGCTCGGCACGATTTTTTCCGGTAAGGCCGTAGGCACTGCTGAAAAAATTCAAATTCTGTCGAACGCTGAGATCACCGTACAACGAAAACTTCTGTGACATATAACCTATACGCAGACGGGCCCGGGCGGGAGCCAGACGCAAATCCACGTCTGCAACCCGAATAGCCCCGGAACTAATAGGCAGCAGCCCGCAAAGCATTCGAAAAGTAGTAGATTTGCCTGCACCGTTAGCTCCGAGGAGTCCGAAAATTTCACCTTGTTGTACATCAAAGCTGATACCGTCAACGGCATAGAAGTTTCCAAATTTGCGTTTGATGTTATTTACTTGGATTACTTTTTTTCCCGATTGCGGCCTCCGTTGGTGGCCCGTATAAAAGTCAGAGTGACCAGAACTTTCGGAGACGGATTTTTGTTCATGCAGAATCGAAATAAAACTGTCTTCGAAACTTGCCGGAACAGGTTTGAGCGAAACATCGGCTCGGCCGGTATAAATATCCTGCGTACCCAGAGGTGAATTTGTCTGTGTTACCAATCGAACGCCGTTTCCCTGAATCGTAGCATCAAGGATTTTTTCTTTTTGTGACAACCTTTCCTTAAGAGTTCTTTTCCCGATTCCGGAAACACTGACAATGTATGTTCGTCCCATCACCCTGTTCTTAAAATCCTTCGGTGGGCCTTTGCCCAGAATCTTCCCTTCGTGAATAAGGACTATATCATCACATTTCTCAGCTTCATCCAGGTAGGCTGTGCTAAGGATTACAGACAACTCTTTTTCTTTGACCAGACGGTAAATAATACTCCAGAGTTCCCTGCGAGAGAGCGGATCGACACCGACCGTCGGTTCATCCAGAACAAGTAAACGGGGATATCGTACCAGAGCACAAGCCAGCCCCAGCTTCTGTTTCATTCCTCCGGAGAGGCGACCTGCAAGCCGGTTTGTGAACTGCCCCAAATTCGTCATACGCATAAGTTCATTATATTGGTCAGACCTCATATTTTTAGGTACACCTTGCAGGTCTGCATACAAATCCAGATTTTCCTGAGTTGTCAGATCCTCGTACAACCCAAATCGTTGAGGCATATATGCCACTTCGGACTGAATCTCCAGTGATTGTAGGGAAGCATCTTTGCCCAGGACCTTTATTGTGCCTGAATCGGGAACCATTAAACCTACAGCAATACGAATAAGGGTTGTTTTTCCTGCTGCATCAGGTCTCTGGCGGTGCTTTCGGCAACGCTGACAATTTCGTCGGCTTTCTGGCGCGCTTCGGCAACCAACTTATCCGCTGTCGCTTCAACGATCTCCCTGTCCGGTAGTTTCTTGGCTTGTTCCTCCGCCTCCCGGATGATTTGTCCCGCTGTATCTGTAGCCTCGGCGAGTAGCTTGCCGGCACGCTCCTCGGACTGTTTTTTAGCTCTGGCAGTAATTTCTGCCGCTTCCTGCTCCGCCTGCTCTAATATTTGACGGGCTTCTTCCTGGGCATCGATAATAATAGCTTTAGATTCTTTTATCTGTGTTTCGTCATCGGCTTCGTCCGCCGCTTCAATGATTTCCGGCGGTTCGTCCTCAACCTCTATGCTTTTGGCTGTCGGTTTTTCCTCGATCTTTGGCGGTGGGTCTGCATCCTCTTGAGCTGCCGG
>CAYVXS010000342.1:2061-4229 GCA_964454885.1 uncultured Pirellulales bacterium | reverse complement strand
ATTCAAAAAACCTCCCCGCCCACAGGAAGCTAAGCCCGGACTTGCTCCAAAATCCCGGACGGATAAATTTGCCTTGCGCCAAAAAATGAGTCAGTTGCGAAAACAAAAATTATTATTACAAAAACAATCCGTTGAACCTAAATTTAATGAATTAACTCCCATCGAACGGGAAATTCAAAAACTGCCCGAGTTTACCACCGAAGCAGTGAAAAATATCGAGCCTTCTTATCAAAAAATTACTACGGGCGGACCAATCTCTCAATATTTACTGGATTTTTCCGACTCCGATTCGCTTAGAAGAGCGATTATATATTATGAAGTCTTAGGCAGACCTGTGTCACTTCGGGATTCATCCGATCCTTCTATGAGGCTATAGTTTTGATATCGTCTTTTTCAATGCCGAAAAATAAAATGATGATATTGAGAACAATTATTAATATGAAAATGCACAGTAAGGTATTTGCAATGAAATCTGATATTCTATTTTTATGTATTGTCTCACTGTTGTTCAATTTTGGCTCTAAAGAAGCTTACTGTACGACGGCGGGGGGCCCCGGTGTTGCTGTTCTGTTAGTCGATACCGACCGGGTCATGGGAAATATAGATAAGAAGGTTTACGGGCATTTCCTCGAACATATTAACCACTCCGTCGTCGATGGTCTTTTTGCCGAGCAAATCCGCGGGCAGGGTTTCGAAGGTAATGATTTCGAGACCTTCTGGGAACCGTTCGCAGACAACGGCAATGTCCGGACCGCGGATGTGAAGTTCGAAAATGGTGAAAAAAGCTTACGGATCGAGGTCAATAACGGCAAAGCCGGTATTCGCCAGGGACGCATATACCTTCAAAAAGGTTTTACTTATAACGGCTCGATCTGGCTCAAACCTGAAAAGGATTCGGTTCAGGTGACTTTTTGGGTAAAAGACTCCGGCGGTAATGTGATTGCCGAAGTGCCGCTCAGGACATCCGGCAGAAACTGGCAAAAGGGAGCTTACTCTTTTTCCTGTGAAAAAACAGATAAACAAGCACTTGTTGAAATCACGGTATCCGGTGACGGTTCCATTTTAATGGATTTTATATCGATGATGCGCGCCGATGTACGTAAGAACGGTATGCTGCGCCCCGATCTTGTTCAGGCCCTTCGTGACTTAAAGCCGCCCTTTATACGCTGGCCGGGCGGCTCTTTTGCCTCTATATATAAATGGAAGGACGGTATAGGTCCTCAAGTTTCGCGTAGATATCATCCTAATACTATATGGGGAGGATATTCGGATTACTACGGTTTTGGTACGGAAGAGTTTCTCGAGCTTTGCCGACAGCTTGATACCGAACCTATGATTGTATTGGCTGCTACAAGTACTGATGCCGATATGGTACAGTATGCCATGGATTGGGTGCATTATCTCATTGATCCTCCAACGACGAAGTTGGGAAAAATGCGGGCGGAAAACGGTCATCCCGAACCGTATCATATTCCTTATTTCCAGATCGACAACGAACCGATGAATCATGGATTGACACCTGAACAGTATGCGGAAATTGTGAATGTTTACGGCGGCAGATTAAGAAAAATCGCTCCCAATGCCCGAATTGTTGCCTGTGGACAAAAACGTTCCAACGATATGGTCTGGAGCGAGAAAGTCATCGATATTGCCGGAGACAATTTCGACATTCTTGGATGTCATAATTACGAATACGAACCTGAAAATTTCCAGACGGGTCTTTTGAGAATACAGGATTACCCTGTGAAATTGCGTGATTATATTCGCGTCTCGAAACATCCCGGCATTAAAATAGCCGTTCTCGAGTGGAATCTTTCCCGTACCTATGACTGGCGTGCCGGTCTTCATGCGGCCGGTAGTCTTATTATTTATGAAAAATTAAGCCCCGAACTTAAAATGAGTTGCCCGGCGTTACTTATGAGAAATACGACCGATGATCCTACATGGACAGCATTTATTTATCATGACCATGTTTCCTGGTTTCCCGGTTCTGGCTATCTTGCCGAAAAGCTGTTTCATGAGCATTATGCTGAAAAACATTATTCTTCCATCACCGGTAAGTCCAAAGATATTGTTAACCGAAAAGATTTCTTAGATGATATATCACAAATGAAACCGGAGGACTGGAAACCCGGCACTGTCGATGCCATCGCCACAGGTAGTTCCGA
>CAYVXS010000342.1:0-2051 GCA_964454885.1 uncultured Pirellulales bacterium | reverse complement strand
GACGGCAAGCGTATAGTCATTAAAGCCGTTAATTATGAGGATAAGCTGAATATTTTACTAACACGTCTGCAGGGTTCTTCGGTGCCCAAAAAAGCTAATGTTAAGCTTTATACGTTAAGCGCCTCTCTAAGAGATTCCTGCTCAATTAATGATCCTGATAAAATAAAACTTATCGAGGAAACAATTCCATACACACGTGATTTAGAAATACCATTGAAGCCTTATACAGTCGTTTTGGTTGAAATTACGGCGGAATGATAAAGTTTGCCATATTATGGCGTGCCTAAGTAAATTAGACGTTAAAAGATACCAAAAGAAAAACCCGATCGATAACGTCTCATAATATATGTTATGTTTCATTCAAGTCTGTTTTTTGGCCAATAAGCCAGGATTTTAAAAATCGGGGTATTTCCGGGGTTCAAGGCGGAGAGAATCATTTTGTTTTAATGCTCTGACCGGCCATATCGGAAATATTATCCCACATGGTTGTGACCCTGTCTAATAATCCAAGGTTTTGAAGGACAATAGATACGTTTACGGAGGCATCCGGGCAGGCAAAATTATTTTCCAAAAACTTTTCGAGATTAAACAATGATGATGCAAACTTTATTTTGTCGCAATAAAGTAAAGAAGTTTTGTAATGAAGTTCAAGTGTATCAGCATTAATTAAATCATGATCGGAAAGGATATTCAAAGCATCGGATTTACGGTCGGTTTGATACAAACAAACTGCTAATTTACTTCGAGCTCTTGAATATAATGGATTGATATCGATAGCTGTTTCGAATGATTCGATAGCCTTAAAAATCCTGCCGACACCCATCATGAGAATACCGAGACGATAATACAAATCAGGATTCTGCGGGCGTAAAGAAATTTCATGCTGATGTGTTGCAATTACAGCGTCTGATATTGCATTGGAGCTCATATCATCATATAAAGGCCTGTAATCAGCCATTCCCTGTTTGAATCGCAAAGAAGCCATTTCAGAAAATAATAAAGAGCTGTTCGGCTGAATCGCTGCTGCCAGGGATAACGTCCCAAGAGCATCTGTTATATAACCGGCGAGTTTTTGTGAGATTGCAAGCCCGATATAAGCATCTATAATCCTGTCGTTTATCTCAACGGCCCTGTTAAACAGTTCGGCGGCAAGATTATCTTGCTGTAACTGGAGATATTGTGTTCCGAGCTTTATTGTAGCTTCGAGGAAGTCCGGACACATATAAATCGCCTGCTCATACTGGGAAACAGCATCTTCCGTGGCACCCAGCATTCGCAGGATATCCGCTTGTTTCATAATTAAGTCGGGCCTGTAATCATCGGATTGCATGAGATATTCTATATACTGCAGCCCCTCGTCGAGACGCCCTTCGGCGATTAGCTGATCCAGTTCGTAATCCTGAGATGAGAAATTATCAGGGTGCATCAGAATCGCCTTGTTAAACGTTTCGATGGCTTTCGAGTATTTTTCCCTGATGATATACAAATGCCCTAATGTGATAAGTGCTGATATATCGTCGGGATATTCCTCATTCAATAACTGATATTGCTCCACGGTTTTATCATATTGCATATTTTTGAAATAAATCGCGGCCAATCGCTGTAGCGGCAGTTGCAGATGTTTTTTGAATTTAATGCAATCCTGATAAAATTCCGCGGCCTGGGCCTCTTTGCCGAGTCGTTCGTAACAGTATCCGAGTGCATAAAGAGCCATTGTATTATTCGGCCGGCGCATATAGACCGAATTAAGCTCTCTTATCGCTTCGTCGAGCCGGTTATTATGCAGATTAATCGCTGCCGCCGCCATGCGGCCGCAAGTGCAGGCAGGGTGTTCGAAGAGATAATTTCGAAGTTGTTCGGTTGCCGCATTCTGTTTTTTCTGCCCCATCAGTTCGATGACGGTATCCAAACGACGGCGTTGTTCGGAATCTTCACTTCCTCCGGAAGATATGACCGCTTTCAACCAATGCAATATCAAATCAGATGTATCGACTGTTATCGCCCTGCCGAGAATTTCCAGTAATTGACTCATACACCGCTCACATCAAGTT
>CAYVXS010000341.1:0-4237 GCA_964454885.1 uncultured Pirellulales bacterium | reverse complement strand
TCTTGAATTTAAATCAGCAGGATTCAGGGATATAAGACAGGTGCATACGGCAACAATTATAGAAAAGGCGATGCAATATTTGTTTAAGGCTATAATTGAAACTGTATCTAATCTATCTTCTTTTTACTCAAAATTTTACAGATGCTTCTTACGGAGAGAATAATAGAAACTACTGATAAAAAGGAAGCCCCTGCTTGAAGGAGGAAAGGTGGATAGCAGGGGCTTTGCACAAGCGAAACTATATTATTTTCGCATTTATCCCATAAGGCTGTCAATTGTGGTAACTACGTATTTTTTAGATAAAATTTATCTATTTGTATGAGGTGAAAAAATCCAAAAGGGCAGAACAATAAAGCGTGGACACACTGCCTTTTGGCTATTTTAACGCATAACGGTTAAGAATAAAGCCCCTACTTGGCAGAGGAGAGGGTATTGCAAAGCAGGGGCTTAAATGATAGTGTATATTTAATACACTATCAAACCTCCTTCTTTTATTAATTGATCATCTAATACTATAATTAAGTGCCTTTTAAGGTTCCAAATGTAACGATTTTTCCAAATATAACGATTTTGTTCCCAATTTTAGAAGATAAATGATGATTACACAAGTGGCCGGGCAATAACGGAGTTTCACAAGAATATTGTTATCCTGCTTTAGAAAGTGATTTTAGTTAATTTCATTATTGCAATCATCTTAAAGTGGTTTCTTGAATATGTCGATTTTTAAGAGATATAACTATGATTTGGGAGCAATAACGATGGATGAGATGACAAACCGAAGAAGAGAAGACAGATTACAATATCGCTGGCCTGTTTGGTTTGCAGAGAACTTTGAACAAACTTTAGCTGAAGGCTTGATGGTTGATGTTTCCAGTGGAGGGATGGCCTTCGTATGCAAAGCCGACGAAAATTGTCCACAGATAGGCCAGAGATTGACTGCTCGTTTTAGTATCCCACGTTCGGATGATGACGATTCCTCAGATATGACCAGTTTTACTCGTACAGGGCATGTGCTTCGAGTTGACATAATCAATACATTTTTACGTCAAGTGGCGATTCAATTTGAGGAACCACTATCTCTTAAACCCTGTGAGCAGGCCAGAGTTGAAATGTTACACAAACTTAACTTAAAATACTAAACCGTTTTTAATGAATGTAAATGTTATTAATACGGACATTCAAAAACCATTTCATTTCTATTTATATTAACAATATTACTGCCAGTGATAGTTTCATATTCCAGTATCGGTATATATAGGATACCTTGTACAGGAATCGGTCATGCTCCCCCCTGCCCGCGCTCCGGTTTATGGTTATTGATACCGTGATGGTTACTTTTATCGTTTCTTTGAGGGAGAATTAATAATTGTTTATTAAGGTTAACGGGATTAAAAAAAGCCCTCCACTATGGAGGGCGAAAAGGGAAATCAGGCCTTAAAGAAGCCCCTGTTTTGTAAACCCCCACATCCTTAAAACAGGGGCTTGGGTTTTGAAATCTATCATTTCGTCTGCTTCTATATGTAAGTGCCATTAATGGTGCAAAATGTAACGTTTTTAAAATTATAAAAAGCGACATTGTGATATCGCCTTATTTACATACAACACTGCTGTCACAGTGTCTGGTTCAGGCTTATTCTCAGTTAGAGATCTTTGGAGCGAAACTATATAGACTTGTTAAAGAAGAAAGAATTGATGTAAAATCAAAGGTGACGCAACCTGTAAGATGTGGACTGGCCATTCAAATCATCGACTATGACCGGGACAATGTCTCCTGGTTCCCTGATTTTTAAGAAAACTTCACTATAATATATTGCACTGGAATCATTTGTTTACTTAGTATGAGGCCCGCAAAAAAATTATTAGCTGCCGGTATAATCCACATCTCTTTATGAGCCGATAGCATAAAATTAGCAAATTTATCCTGAAAAGAGTCGAATAAAACTTTCGCAAATGCCTTTTTTTTCAAAAATATAAGGTAACAGGCAGCAATAAGAAACATAACTCTTGACATAAAAGCGGCTTTTTTGGTAATAATATATAGTGTTTGGTTGTATATATTAGTTTTTTCATATAATAGTAAGAAATCGATATATATGACGAGTTTTCATATGCTTAGGTAAATAAAACAAGATTGATAAGAAAACAAGTTTAAGTTTCACAGTCGCAAATTTTACCTTTCAATCGATTAATAATGGAGGAAGGAGGCCATTTCTATATGAAGGATATTATCCCGGACAAGGTACATGTAATTCAGAGAAGGTGAATAATTGCAGCCGATTCGTTTCCCGAGTCTGTTATTTAGAGAATCATTATGTGTAAAAGAATTATTTATCTTATTGGAAATTGGAGATTGGAATCATGAAAAAAGTATTATTTGTTTTATTAATGTGTGTTTGTATGGTGTCGCTGGCTCGGGCAGACCTTGTCATCACCAATGGTACCTTTGATGGTGGTAGTTCTGGCGCTCTTGATGTGCCGGATTGGTACGATCTTGATACCCCTGATAGAGGCACTGCCTTTTGGCAAACAGCTTCAATCTGTACAACAGGTGTCAATCCCTTTGATGATGACGCGTGTATATTGGGTGATGCTTATCCATCAGGTGACGCCAACAGTTATATTTACCAGGCGATAGGAACCAAAGCAAGTTGTCAAAGTTACTCAATTTCGATCGATTATGCCCAGCCTACCGACGGGAGCGAGGCTCGTAGTCCCTGGATTCAGGTTGACATCTATCAAGGGAGCTTTCCCGGAGCTGCGGATGATGTGGATATTGCTGACCAGGGACTGACCCTGATTGACAGCGTTTCCTCAGAAAGTTTCCCGGATATGGACATTCATAACTTTACGTCTCCTTTGGATCTCAGTTCGGCCAACACGACAGATATGTTGTGGCTCCGTATTGCCAACCTTCCGGGACAAGGCACGGATGCCGGTTCATGGGTTGTTGTTGATAATGTTCAGATTACTTCTGAATCAGCACCATGTGGTTCTGCGTACAATCCGAATCCAGCCGATGAGGATACAGATGTTTTACATGATGTAATACTGAGTTGGACACCCGGACAATACGCGGATACGCATACCGTTTACCTCGGAACCGATTTCAATGATGTGAATGATGCCACTATAGCCAATCAGTTAAGTACTATTGCACTCGAAGCTCTGGATGTCAACAGCTATGATCCCGTCGTCCTGGAATACGGTATAACTTACTACTGGCGAGTCGATGAAGTCAACGCTCCTTCCAATCCCGGTACATATAAAGGTCATGTATGGAGCTTTACGGTTGAACCTTATGCGATTAAGATACCTGCAGAGAATATAACCGCTACCGCTTCCAGCCATACCGAAGGCCAGGGACCGGAAAAAACCATTGACGGCTCAGGTCTTACAGGCGACTTGCACTCAGCAGAGCTAACCGACATGTGGTTCAGCCAGCCGAGTGAGGCGGGCCAGGTATGGATTCAATACGACTTCGACAAACCCTTCAAACTTTACGAAATGTTAGTATGGAATTATAATGGACAGACCATCAACTCACTTTACGGCTTCGAGTCCGTAATTGTCGAATATTCCCTCGACGGCGCAACATGGACGCAACTGGATAATGTTACTACATTTAACCAGGCATCCGGAATGCATGGTTATGCACCGAATACAACAGTTGCTTTCGGGGATGTAGCGGCAAAGTCTGTAAAGATTACCGCCAACAACAATTACGGCGGCGGTACAGGCTTCTTTAACCAGTATGGCCTGAGCGAAGTGAGATTCATGTACGTACCGGTCAGTGCAAGAAAGCCCGAGCCTGAATCCGGAGCTACAGACGTTCCCATCGATACTACCCTTTCCTGGAGACCGGGCAGAGAAGCGGCCGAACATAATCTGTACCTTAGCACCGACCAGCAGGCGGTAATAGACGGCACTGCAACAGCTACGACCGTCGATCAGGCCAGCTACACCCCTCCCACCCTTGACATAGACAGCACCTACTACTGGCGGATTGATGAGGTAAATAGTGCCGAAACTGTAACGACATGGCAAGGTGATATCTGGAACTTCTCAACTCAGCAGTATATTGTTGTGGAAGATTTCGAGTCTTACAATGACATCGAAGAAGAACAAGCGGGCAGCAACCTGATTTATCTGACCTGGATCGACGGATATGATAATCCCTCGGTTAACGGTTCGACTATGGGTTATGCAGTACCCTTCGAGCCTACTATGGAGTTCGGGA
>CAYVXS010000340.1:0-4263 GCA_964454885.1 uncultured Pirellulales bacterium | reverse complement strand
TTTCTACCGGAACAAGCAACGGATCAATTATGGGCCGCTGTACTCAGGAAAGACGACCTGGAATTCGCCCGAAAAAGATTTCCTTACTTATCTGTTTCGGAATCTCTCGAAGCGGCAGGTATTACTCTCCGGAAACCGAGTCACCGCGAGTTTCCTTTCCAGTTCGATAATATGTATCACCTGGCCCTCTCTGTCGAGAAAGAGGGGGACTGGTTACAGGCGGCACAAATGTACGAGCATATAGCCGAGCAGCATCAGAATGTTTTGTGGATGAAGAGATTGGCGGCAAAAACCTTTTTTAAGGCCTCCAACTACGCAAAGGCGGAGGAATTATGTTGCGAGGTTAATCGGCACCAGCCGATGGTGGATACTCTTTTATTGGAAGCGAAAATCAAGCGGGAAAACAAAAAGTTTAATTCGGCGATTGAGCTGCTCACAACGGCGGCGAATACTCTCGAAGGGCATGAATTAATATGAACGTAAAACAGAATAATACGGAACAACAGCATGATTCTACTCAACATTATGAGGTTCTAATGGAATTGGGTGATTGCCATACCTCCGTCGGCGATTATCCCGAAGCGCAGCAGTGTTATGAAAAAGCGGCGGTTTTATGTCCCGACGAAGCGGGGCCTTATGTCGGTCTCGGAGTGGTCGCCCTGCAAAAAAATATGATTGATGATGCGACGACTGCCTTTAGAGTTGCCTGTCGTCTGGACAACAAATCGGCCAAAGCTTATGCCGGTCTTGGTATGGTCGCCCAGCAAAGTGGAGATTATAAAAGGGCGTTCGATATGTTCCTAAAGTCCCTGGAGATGGATACGAATAACATGATAAGCCTCTTAGGACTGTTTCAGACATCCTGCCAGATGGGCTCTTTCGAAAAAGTCACTTACTATCTGCAGACATATCTGAATATGCACCCGGGAGATGTCTCTGTGATGTATCCTCTTGCAGCGCTGTATATGAAAGACGGTAAGTTGGAGGATTCCAGGAAAGTTCTGCTGGATATTCTGACGCTGGATAGCAATAACAAAGATGCGGCGAATCTGCTTGAAGAAGTCGAACATAATATAGCGCAGGTAAGACAGGCGAGGATTAATACTATATGAACACAATCAATATGAATTTGGGAGAAAAAGCAGAGCTTTTGGATGAGCTGCAACACCTGCTGGAGCAGCAGATTGAGTTGATACATAAGGGAGACCCGGCGGGAAAAAAGATTGAAAAATGGTCGGTACGGATAAATATCATTGTGGAGGAAGTCAAACGGACAGGAATTCTTGAATCGGCTCAATTCAAAAATCAAAGGGAGAAAATAAAGAAACTCTACGATTGCCTTTATATGGAGATATCGGCCCAGAAAGACCAGACGGAACAACAGCTTAACCAGGTACGCAAAGGCAAAAAGACAATAGTGACATATCGCAACAATATTTAATTCGGTGATTGAAGAACAAGATATGAATATATGAATCGGTGATTATAAACAGTTTGGAGCTTTGAGATAAATGAACATTTTAATTGTCGGTGGTGCCGGTTATATCGGCGGGGCGATTACGGATATTTTGCAGGGCACGAATCACAGGACAAGAGTATATGATTCTCTGATCTATGAAGAGTCATATCGTAAACCGTCTGATTTTATTTTTGGTGATGTGCGGGATGTTGAGACCCTGAGCGAACAGTTGGTATGGGCCGATGCGGTGATTTGGCTTGCGGCGCTTGTGGGCGACGGGGCATGTGCAATCAATCCGGATATAAGCAAGGAAATTAATCAGGATTCCGTGAGATGGCTTTGTGAAAATTATGACGGACGGATTATTTTCACCTCCACCTGTTCTGTTTACGGAGCGCAAGACGGCATACTTTCTGAAGAATCTCCGACAGGACCTCTTTCGGTTTATGCCAGGACGAAGCTGGCCGCCGAGCGTTATTTGGAGGATAAAAATGCACTTGTTTTTCGTCTGGGGACTTTATTCGGCATCAGTGACTTGTTTGCGAGATTGCGTCTCGATTTGGTCGTCAATGTAATGACGGTCAGGGCCGCCCTGGAAGGGGAATTGACGGTATATGGTGGTGAACAGTTCAGGCCGCTTTTGCATGTGCGCGATGTGGCAGAGGCAATCGTTCAATATGTCGATACCGAACATACGGGGATTTACAACTTGCATCGTCAAAATGTCAGGATTGTGGATTTGGCGTACCAGGTACGAAACCATTTCCCTGATACAATCGTTAACAGGACCGAAATGGAATTCCAGGATGCTCGAAATTATCGGGTAAGCAGCGATAAAATACGAACGGCTCTGGGATGGAGACCGAAGTATTCCATCGATGACGGCATAATCGAGATAAAGGAACTGATTGAGACAAAACGTTTGAAAGATGTGATGAATCCGCGTTATACGAACCAGGCGTTTTTAACGAGATGCGTGTCGGAATTGCAACAATATAAAGTGCCTGTTTTGAATACGAAAATTGTGGAGCATGCCCGATGAAAAGCGAACCTTATATTATTAATGGCGGATTGGCGGTGGACGACCGGGGTGAGATCGCTTTTGTAAACGATTTTCATTTCGAGTCTGTGAAGCGGTTTTATATGGTTTCCAATCATAGGCAGGATTTTGTCCGAGCCTGGCATGCTCATAGACGCGAGGCGAAATATGTTTTTGCCGTTTCCGGAGCGGCACTTGTCGGTGCGGTTAAAATCGACAACTGGGACAAGCCTTCCGTTGATTTACCGGTGGGACGGTACGTGTTGTCCTCGAAAAAACCGCAGATTCTATATGTCCCGCCGGGATACGCCAATGGTTTTATGTCGCTGACCTCCGATTTGAAATTGATATTCTATTCGACGTCAACACTCGAAGAAAGTGCCGGCGACGATATTCGATATGATGCAAGATATTGGGACATCTGGAATGTAGTCGAAAGATAAAATATGATTAAAAGAGAATTCCTGTGAAAAGAAAGAAAGTTCTTGTTCTTGGTGCGAGCGGGATGCTTGGTTCTATGGTGACGGATTTTCTTTCACGCGATGAAAGTCTTTCCGTCACTGCAACTATGCGCTTGTCAAAAGTTATCGCCGAAGCCCACCGGCTCATGGACAATGTCGAATGGCGGGCCTTCGAGATTAATAATGAAAATCGGACTGTTCAACAGTTTCAGGAATTTGCCGAGCCTGACTGGATTATTAACGCTATCGGTGTCATCAAGCCATATATTCATGACGACAGACCGGATGAGATCGAGCGTGCGATTACAGTGAATTCCTGTTTTCCGCATTGGCTGGCTCGCTCTTTTGAGAATTCTCGAATTTTGCAGATTGCTACCGATTGTGTATATTCCGGCTCGAAAGGGCAATATCTCGAAAGCGATGCACACGATGCTCTCGATGTTTACGGTAAGACAAAAAGCCTCGGTGAGGCCTGGCTTGCGAATGTAGGTCATCTTCGCTGCTCGATTATTGGTCCTGAGCCGAAAAGATATATCTCGCTGCTCGAATGGTTCCGGCGGCAGCCTTCGAATGCGAAAGTTTCCGGCTATACCAATCACACCTGGAATGGAGTGACAACGCTGCATTATGCAAAAATCTGTCACGGCATAATTAAAGATGATATTTCCCTCAATCATATCCAGCATGTAATTCCCGACGGGGATATTACAAAACATGACCTTCTGCGCTGCTTTGCAAAATTTTACGGTCGTTCCGATATTCAGATTACGGCGGCGGATGCTCAAAAAGTTATCGACAGGACGCTGGCGACCGAAAACAAAAATCTCAATATGAAACTGTGGGAAAGTGCCGGGTATAAAGACTGTCCGCCTTCTGTTTGCCGGATGGTTGAGGAGCTTGCCTCTTTCGATTATAGATTTGGGGGGATGGGGCAATGAAGATACTCACCATTTTAGGAACCCGGCCGGAGATTATTCGATTGTCTCGAATTATCTCAAAACTCGACAATCTATGCGAGCATGTTCTTGTCCATACCTGTCAGAACTATGATTTCGAGCTAAATGAAATTTTTTTTCAGCAGCTTGGAGTGAGAAAACCCGATTTTTTTCTTAATGCAAAGGGGACATTCGGTGAACAGATCGGCACTATATTGGCCGAGATGGAAAAGGTGCTTCGCCGGGAAAAGCCGGATAAATTCCTTGTTTTGGGTGATACTAACAGCAGCATGGCGGCGATTATTGCCAAAAGAATGGGGATCCCCGTCTATCACATGGAAGCGGGAAATCGCTGTTACGACGACCGTG
>CAYVXS010000339.1:0-4269 GCA_964454885.1 uncultured Pirellulales bacterium | reverse complement strand
GTACAAAATACTCAAACGATTCGTCGTCCGCCAATAGCCCTAATACGGTCTTACGTTCGGCCGGTTCCGGAATCTCATTGAGGATTTTTTGTCGTATCTTTTGAAGCTCGGTAAGAAATCGGCCGTGTTCCTCGGTGAAAATCTTTTCCAGTTTTTTTCTTATATGGCCTGCGTATGCCGGGCAATCACCTTCGGTACCGATTGCTATCTGCAGGTCGCCGCGTCTTACTACAGCGGGTACATAAAAATCACAGAACTCAGGCTCATCGACGATATTACAAAGGACCTCCAGTTCCTGGCAATCCTTGTATATCTGTTTGTTTAGCTCGTGGTTGTTTGTTGCGGCGATAGCGAGCACTGCTTCGGTCAGATATTCCTTTGAATACTTTGATTTTATCAGTTCGGCGTTTTTGCTCTTACACAGGGCGGTCATCATTTTATCAATATGTTCGGCAACAACAACTAAACGGGCTTTCGCAGCCAGCAAAGATTGGGCCTTTCGCACGGCCACCGTTCCGCCGCCTATCACGACCACACGACGACCACTCAGTTCGAGAAATATAGGATATTTGGCCATGAGATTATTATACACGTCTTTGGAGGATAAAAACATTAAATTAAAGTAAATTTATAAAACAGGATGATTGCTACGGGAGCGGGCGGTCTTTTCCCTGTTTTCTGTTACGAATGGAGTTTTTTAAGCCTTTTCAACCGGCAATTACGCTGGTATATTATGAAAAGTGTAAATTGAAGTTAGTGTTTTATGGGATAAAATCAGAATCGTGAGTGAAATCAGGAAATTGCAGACTCCTCTTTCTGAAGCGGATGTGCATTCGCTGAAGGCCGGCTACGAAGTTCTTGTCAACGGCGCGATTTATACCGCCCGGGATATGGCACACAAGAGATTGTGCGAGACAATCGAAGCTGGAAAGAAATTACCCTTCGAACTTGCTGGAGCGATTATTTACTTTGTCGGACCGACTCCCGCTCGTCCCGGCAGGGTCATCGGAGCGGCCGGTCCCACGACTTCGTCGAGAATGGACAAGTTCAGTCCGGTTCTTATCGCCAGCGGCCTGAAAGCGATGATCGGAAAAGGTTATAGGGACAGTCAGGTCAGGGACGCTTTGAAAAAATACGGGGCCGTGCATCTTTCGACAATCGGCGGGGCCGGGGCACTACTAAGCAGACATATCACCTCGGCAGAAATAATCGCCTACGAAGACTTAGGGACCGAAGCGATACGGAAGCTGCAGGTAATTGATTTTCCTGCGGTCGTAGCGTATGACTGTTACGGCAATTGTGTTTATAAATAAGGAGTTAATGCGTTGAAAACGGCACTGGTAGGTTTATTGCAGTCCGGTAAAAGTACTATCCTGGCGAGCATAAGCGGCAAGGAAATTCCCCCGATAGGCTCGACGTCAATCGAGGAGGCCATTGTTCCCGTGCCGGACGAAAGACTCGAATGGCTATTCGAGTATTGTAAACCGAAAAAAACCGTATATGCCACAATCGATTGTCTGGATTTACCCGGATTTAACTTTACCGATGAGCACGGCAGGGCGGCGGCGAGGAGATTAATAAACAAAATCAGAACGATTGATATGCTGGTCCTGGTCGTCAGGTCGTTTGAAAATCCCACAGTACCGCCTTATCGAAATTCGGTCAATCCGGCGAGAGACCTTGCAGAGCTTCGCACCGAGCTGCTGCTTGCCGATTTGGAGCTTGTCGCTACGCGAATCGAGAGGCTCGAAAAGCAGGTGCATAAGCCGACTAAAACTCAGGCGCACGATAAGGAGGAACTTGCCCTTCAGTTAAAGCTGCAGGAAGCAATCGAATCGGAAAAGTCGATAAGCTCGGTCATCGAAACGGATGCCGAACGCGATATGATAAAATCTCTCGGTTTTTTGACCTTAAAACCGATAGCCGTCGCTGTTAATGTCGGCGAGGACCGGTTGGAAGAGAAATTCGATTTCGGTGATTGCCTGGACGAATCCGTACCGGTTATAACAATATGTGCCAAGCTGGAACACGAACTGTCGCAGCTGGACAAGCAGAGCCGCGGCGAATTCATGGAAGATTTAGGTATTACCGAATCGGCTGCGAGTAAATTCGTCCATAGCTGTTATTCGGCACTGGGATTGATAAGCTTTTTGACGATAGGCTCCGATGAAGTTCGGGCATGGCCTATAAAAGAAGGTACTATTGCGGTTGATGCCGCCGGCAAGGTACACACCGATATCAAGCGTGGATTTATCAGGGCCGAGACTTTCGGTTACAATGAGCTGAGAGAGCTTGGCGATGAAAAGGCTTTGAAGGCGGCCGGTAAAATCCGGCTCGAAGGCAAAGATTACGTCGTTAAAGACGGTGACATTATTAATTTCAGGTTTAACGTATAAGCTCATAAGAATATGAGGCGAAATTTGTGAAGCGGTTCTACAGAATTTTCATTCCGGTGCTTTTTCTTTTGGTTCTGGGTTGTGTACTGGTATTATACCCCCTGATTTTAAATTATTCTCCCAATCCTGATTTCTATGGTTATAAAATAGTTAATACGTTTGCGCACGATCCGAACGCATTCACACAGGGACTTGTCTGGGATAACGGGTACTTGTACGAAGGGACCGGGCTTGCCGGGCGTTCAACATTGCGCAAGGTCGAATTAGAGTCCGGAAAGGTTGTACAAAGTATAAATCTGCCGGTCAAATATTTCGGGGAAGGAATTACAATTTTTAATGATAAAATTATCCAGCTTACTTACTTATCGAAAGTCGGTTTTGTTTATGACAAAAGCACTTTCAAGCTGTTGCGAGAATTCACATACCCGAACGAAGGCTGGGGTATCACCCATGACGGCAAAAGGCTGATAATGAGTGACGGCACGCCGACTTTGCATTTCCTGGACCCGAGGACATTCAAGGAAATCTCCAGCGTCGATGTCTATTACAGGAATAACCTGTTGTGGGATATCAATGAGCTTGAATTCATCGACGGCCGAATCTATGCCAATATATGGAAAACAGACCAAATTGCTATAATTGAGCCAAGGACGGGTCAGGTCACCGGCCTTGTGGAATTGGGAGGATTACTCACCGGGCAGGACCGAACACGAAAAGCCGATGTTCTTAACGGCATTGCGTACGATCCGGTAGGTCACCGGCTTTTTGTCACCGGTAAGTTTTGGCCGAAACTCTTTGAGATAAAACTGGTTCCGGCAAAGTAATTATGGAAATAAACACCTGCTTTTGTTATAAGAAGAAAATATTTATAACGTTTCTGATTAAAATATCTTTTTAGTGATAGAGATGGTATGAAGGCAATTGTATTGACTGATTTACGGAAAATGGAGCTTAGGGAAGTTCCCGAGCCGGTTATTGAAAAAGATACGGATGTGCTGCTTAAAATCGAGAAAGTCGGCGTCTGCGGTTCGGACGTTCATTACCACGAAACCGGTAGAATCGGCTCACAGGTCGTACAATATCCCTTTATCGTCGGCCACGAATGTTCCGCGACGGTCAAAGCTGTCGGCAGCAAGGTGACCCGGGTCAAAGCGGGCGATGAAATTGTAGTTGATCCTGCGGCTGCATGTCATAAATGCGACCAGTGCCAACAGGATCGGGAAAACACATGTGAGAACCTGAGCTTTCTCGGCACGCCGGGACAGGGTAATGGTTGTTTATGCGAATATATTGTCATGCCGCAGGACAGTTGCTACCCTACACATAAAGAAATTACACTCGAACAGGCGGCTTTATGCGAGCCTTTATCTGTCGGGATTTATTCGGTCCGGCGGTCGAAAGTCTCACATAATGCTAAGATTGCCATCTTAGGCTCCGGCCCGATTGGCTTAAGCTGTATGGTTGCGGCACGGGATCAAAACGTAAAAGAGATTTATATAACCGACAGGCTCGATTACCGCGTCCAGGCGGCACAAAAAGCCGGTGCGATTTGGGCTGGAAATCCGGACAGGGAAAATATCGTAAAGGCAATCCTCGAGCAGGAGCCGTCGGGGCTGGATATCGTCTATGAATGCGCGGGTCAGCAGGAGACGCTCGATGAAGGTGTAGAGCTGCTCAAGCCCGGCGGAAAATTGATGTTAATTGGTATTCCCCGGCTCGAACGTGTTTCGTTTTTAATCGATAAAATACGAAGGAAAGAGCTGACGCTGATAAATGTCAGGCGGCAAAACGGCTGTACACAGCCGGCGATTGATTTGATTGCTTCCGGCAAAATCAATGCGGATTTTATGATAACGCACCGGTTCGAATTCGA
>CAYVXS010000338.1:0-4282 GCA_964454885.1 uncultured Pirellulales bacterium | reverse complement strand
GGGATAGTCCGGGTCGTTAGGTTCCATGCAACTGTAATAGATGTAATTTGGCTGTGTGTATTCCACGTCGAGGTCGTTTTTAAGCTGCGTGCAGACGGCCGTGACATTTTCCCCTGTTTTCATCAGATAGAACCGCGACAATTCCATATTCTTCGAACGTTGCCCGGAAGCAGCGGCACCAACAGCGGTCCCCTGCTGCTGCAAGCGCCTTTGGGCGCCTCTGAATACGGGACCATCTTCCTGCAGTCCGTATTTGTTTTGCAAACGAAGCAAAGCGGCTTTGTCCCTTGCCCCGGGATCAGACGCCAACGAAAGTGAAGCTCCGCCGCTGTTATCTTTGAGTTTGACAATAACCTCGCCCCGCATATATCCCGGCCCGGCGGCAGGTGAGTGCCCCGTATCAGGATCGGTTAATGCTGCAATCTTCGGAGGCATGGACGACGGCTCTTTTACCGACGTTCCGGCAAAAGTGGCCCGCATAACAAAAGAAATAATCAATAATGATATAAATAATACCAACCAGTTTCTTCCCGCATCATTAGTGCTCATCGTTTCTTCCTCTCAATGTACAAAAATATGACATTATTAAATACCTTTTTGGAACGACGCATCCGATAAACACATAGGGCGTCAACAAGGGGATTGAATCAGGATATAACTTCATCGCTCCTCAGGTATCCATCTGCTTGTGCGGTTTATTACATTTATATTAAATATATCGATTTAATAAGTCAACAAAAAAACCGTATTTTGTACATCTTCTTTACCGTCACCTCCAAATCCATGGAAATATCATTTCTATTAATTTATTAACAGAATAATAATATGCGAATATACCGATTGAATTCCCGAGTGGGAAAGTAGTATTCCAAATATATAATCCCTGTAGTTCTACATTCCCATCGCATCGATCTGCTCGAATAAATGCGCATAGGCGTTTATCATTAAGTACAGGCAAAGGAAAGTGACAATTAAAGTGATGATACTGATAATTGCCCTTGTCAGAGGTTTATAGTAGGGATTGAGCCACACGAGCGGCAGAGCCAGCGGGCCAAGACAGAGCAGCAAAAGAACGACGACCGGCGTGGTAAAATACCACTTTTTGTCCCGCTTTTTTGAACGAATCCGGCCGGCTCCGTCAAGAAATTCGCCACAATAACGGCACTTGATTGCCTCGGCCTGAATCAGCTCGGCACAAAAGGGACACTTCTTTTTCCCGGACGTTCCCCGTTGTCCCTTTATAGGCGATTCGGCTAAATTTTGGCTGATTAATTCGGTTTCCACTAATATCGATTATCGGCTCTCCGGCAAGGCCTCTTTAGAAACACCATCCATATATACTCCACCACAACTGAGTCGGTTCACCGAAAGCAACCAGATTAAATGCGGCAATAAAAAGCAACAAATGCATAGATCCTTCGGCTACCACAACAAAATATAAAAACTTTTCCAGATGTGGATTGAATTCATTAATTCTAAAAGCAACTTCACAACGGGTGTATTCACCCGGCTTTTTTACTTGCGTTGGTCGAGATCGCATTCATAATATCATAAGCTGAATCATAATATTAATGAAAAAAACGGCTCTTTGGCCCATCATTGTTAATATCAGGTATATGTCCGGGGCCGGGACATCTGCCGAGATAACAACGAAACAAAATGACAAGTTTATGAATGCACGGATTGTTCAGTAAAACATAATAATAGAGATGATAAAAAATGAAAGAAGTCATCGTTAATACCCTCTATCTTGTAGCACTAATCAATCCGGTCAGCAAGATATCCATACTTACGGTATTTATGCAAAAAGTCGAGCAAAAGAAATCTCTTCCATAGCTTTTAAGTCCACCGTCGTCGCACTGTTTATCCTCATCCTATCCATGTTCGCCGGTAATATTATCCTCGATAAAATCTTTCATGTCGATTTCTATTCATTAAAAATCGCCGGTGGTTTCGTCTTAATCTGGGTCGGATTCGGAGCCTTAAGAAACGGCGTGTTCTTCGAGTTCAACCTCCAGGAAAAGTTTGCGGATATTTCTCTCGTGCCCCTGGCTTGTCCGATGATCGCCGGGCCGGCAACCATCACCGCCGTCATCGCGCTTCATATTAACAGCGGCACATTACAGACAGGAGTACCCCTTATTCTGGCAATCTTCATCAACTATATCTTCATGAAATTATCCATCCCGATCGGCAAAATCCTGCAAAAGTTCAATATCATGGGAGCTTTGATCCGCCTGACAGGCCTGATCGTCATGACTATGGGTGTCCAGATGATTCTCGACGGTTTTTCAATCTGGCTGGAAAATCAATAATAAATCCGTACAAGTGAATTTAGCTATTTCCATAACAACCGACAAGAACATCACAGCCGTATAACTAAGGCGATTGAAATATAAAACCACTCGTGATGTAGCCGATTTTGAACTACCTTTCACTAAGCAGGGTACGGATGGGATTTTCTCGGAATCACGCAGCAGCAAAAAAAGCCCCCGGAACAGCCGGGGGCTAAACGTGGAATATTAAACTCCTTGTTTTCGTATTCGATGTGTAAAATGCAATTCCACGTATTAAATTGCAAACTTCGCCAGTATTTTATCTCATCAATAATAGACTATATATCCGGCCGAGATTCCGTCGTCCACAATCGGCTCTTTCCCGGATTTATCGTGTGGCACGCCGAGGTAAACGGTTGCTATCGCACTGTTACCGCTCGAGTCGAATACCTCGAAAGTAATCCCGTACACTCTGCCGTTCCCGGTGCCCTGTCTTTCCGCACGTACCTTGAAGGAGCTTGGACCGAGTATAACAATATCATCGAGAGTGTTACCGTCGCCCTTGCCATCTACATCTTCCGGCTCATCGCTGTAGATCGACAAAATCATACAGGACGCGTCGATATCCAGCTGGCCGTCAATGTCGTCACCGACGCTCAGAACGATATCAGACAGATTAAACGTGTGATACTTGTGGTTCGGCGGCCAAAGCTCGGTCATCCCGCCAATCTCCACCGCCGGCGGCGTAGTGTCACCGGCCGTCGATACGACGACATCGTCAATCGTCACGGTTGTTATTATATTATCATCGGGGTCGCTTTCCAATATGAACTCAATAGTCACCTGCCCGGTAAGCGATGAGACGTCCCATTCCACCGTTTTATAATATATCTTATGATAGGTAGATATCTCCATATCTTCATCATAATCATAATCTTCAACGAGCCATTCTCCGGGAACACTGTATATCAAGACATCGGTGCATTCAATTCCGAAGATTTCCTGACCCTCTAATTTTACCGTCAAAATATCGGTTTCGAACGATCCCAATCTGCTGTAAACCTCCACGGTAACATCGAAAGAGAGCTTAACGGCGTTGTCCGGCAGTAAAAATGTCTGAGACAATGTGCTTTGCTCAATATCGCCGCCTGCCGGTTCTGGATATGACGAGGTAAAGGTAAAGGAATCCTGGAAAGGCCAGGACGGATCGAGCGGGAAATCATCCGGATTCAAAAGTACTGCTGTTCCATCATACCAAACGACCGCGTTATTACCGACGGGTGTGGCTGGCTCGGTTGCCCAGCCGCTTAAATCGGTGTCAAAAGTGCCGTTTTGCAGTCCCAGCCCAAAACTCGTCTGGCAAAAAACCAATACGGCAACCGCGAGAATAATTGATAACTTCTTCATAATTAGCCCTTTCCCTTAAGAATGATGTACTATGGCAAATTCTCCTCTTTCACGATGGAAAGATAACCACTATTTCATGGTTTATGGCCCTTGTTATCTAAATCGTCAAAGGTATCGAAATGACATGAATTTTTTTTAATATTTGGAAACAACCGCTCCTGTAATTTTTATCAAACGAAAATATCCCTTACAATTCATCTTGCATAAAGGATTAGCAGAGATAAAATAATGTAGCTTGTCATTCCCGCGGAAGCGGGAATCCAGATCAACAAATTCGCTCCTGGATACCTGCCTTCGCAGGTATGACAACAAAAAAGGAAAGTTCGAAATGACAATATTGAATGGAGGCGTAAAATGGCGGAAGATATTATTGGAACGGTCGAAGATTTCTTCGCACGCCCGGTGGTTGCGGGTATCAAGCTGAGCGGCACGTTGAAAGTCGGCGATAAAATCCGGATAAAAGGCCACACAACTGACCTCGAATCAGAGGTCGGCTCGATGCAGATAGACAATAAAAGTGTCACGGAGGCCAAATCAGGCGACTTGATCGGCGTAAAACTAACCGATCGCTGCCGAGCCGGTGATACCGTCTATAAAAT
>CAYVXS010000337.1:0-4286 GCA_964454885.1 uncultured Pirellulales bacterium | reverse complement strand
TCGCAGCCCGGCTCACATCAATCCGAAAAGTGCGCATTTGTACGATTATCGGTCCGGGCAATGTCCGCATACCGAGCGTTTGATATCAAAAGAAATACACCTTCTCACGGCTTCGTGGGTAACCGAATGTCAGGCTGAAAAGGCCGTTGAATTCATTAAGCGATATGCAGAAATTTCCAATCCGTAAGATTGAATTGCTGTCGAAGTCAACAGCTCAGGTAATGCGCAATCGAGCATTATTTACCGTTATTAGTTGCTGAATATGATGTGTGTTTACGAGAATATATAAGTATGTACGTGGAAATGATAGTTTTATTTTAGGGACGATGTGATGAGTATTACAGTACAGGAAGGTCCTATCGAGCGATGTACACAGTTTGTGCGTAGCATACCGGAGGCGAGAATGTGTCACCTTCCGGAATGGACCAAAATGGTAGAGAAGCTGTTCGGACACAGGGGACATTATCTCGTGGCTTGTGATAACGGTGAGGTTTGTGGTGTGCTTCCGTTATCTCATGTGCGCAGCAGGTTGTTTGGTAACCATTTAGTATCTCAGCCCTTCAGCGATTATGGTGGACCGCTGGCAACGAATCCTGCAGCGTTAGAGGCACTATATGAGCATGCTATCGAGCTTGCCAAACGGCACAAATGTGATCATATCGAGTTCAGGAACACCGTTGCTATGCCGCAGGAGATGCATTTGCGAACGGATAAGATCTGCATGCATCTGCCCCTGGCATCGGATACCGAGATAGTTTGGAAGGGATTAAGGCCGCAGATTCGCAACCGCATCAGGCAGGCTGAAAAATCCGGCATTAGTGTTATTAACGGTCATATTGAAATGCTGGATGATTTCTATCGTCTATGGACAATTCGTATGCGAGAGCTTGGCACGCCGTGTTATTCCAGGGGGCTGTTCCGCGGTATTATGGAGAGGTTTAAGGACAACAGCAGAATTTTCCTTGCATTGTCGGACAATAAAGTTGCAGCGGCGTTTTTTGTTTATACTTTCAACGGATGCGTGCACAGCCGATGGGGGGCGGCGTTGAGGGAATACGATTCGTTAAGCCCGAACTATCTCCTGAATTGGGCGGCTATCGAATATTACTGCAGGTCCGGAATGAAGTGGTTTGATTTTGGAAGAAGTACCGTCGGCAGCGGGCAGCATACATTCAAAAAGCGATGGGGCGCCAGCCCTGTGCCTCTCAATTGGCAGTATTGGATAAAACCAGGCCGGGAATTGAATCTGGCCAAACCCGACGCCCCGAAGTATAGAAGAAAGACGGAAATCTGGAAGAAAATCCCGTTGTCGGTGACTCGCATAATCGGGCCGCATATAAGTTGCAGCCTTCCGTGACCGAATAAAATATCTTTCTCTTTACCGTACAATCTGATGAATATAGTTATAGTAGGTTGTGGGAATATAGGATTCGAGACGGCCAAACGGCTGTGTAACGGACATAAGCTTCTGTTAATTAATAGAAGCTGCCCTGAAGATTTGGCGCAATTCGTTCGTAATCACGACAATGTGTGGTTCGAATCGGCCGACGCCACGAATCCATCGAGTATAGAAGCCGTGCTGACGAAGTGCGAAGAGACATTCGAGACGGTGGATGTATTAATTAGTACGGTGGGTGCTTCATGTTCGACATCGGCACTCGAAGATGTCGAGCGGTTCGAAAGCGAATTCAGTGTGAACTTCTTCGGTAATCTTGTCCCTGTTCAGGCCATTCTTAAACGAATGCCCCCGGGAAAGACCGGCAGGATTATTGTAATATCGTCAACGTCAGGTGTTTTTACTTATCCCGGCCTTACAGCCTACGCGCCTGCAAAATGGGCATTGACAAACTTCTGCCTTAATCTGAGAGATAAGATAAAACGGCACGGAATTTCCGTTGATATAGTTTTTCCGTCGAGCATCAGGAACCGGCGTTCGCGGACTTTTTTATACGAGAATGGAATAGAATGCGAGGATGTGGCTGCCGAGATTGTCCGGATTCTAAAAGGAAAGCACAACTCTAATCGATTTGTTCCGAAGCGATACGCACTCCTGCATACTTTAGAGCGTTTATTTCCTCGAGTGCTTGATAGAAAAGCGGGATTAAACGGCAAAAGGAAAAAACTTTTTCGTACTCACAAAGCCGATAGCGTACTCATTACAGGGGCCTGTTCGGAGCTTGGAAAAGAGCTGGCAATGAATTATGCAAAGACGGCGAAAAAGCTCTACCTTTTAGGTTCCGATGAGAAAGCTTTATCCGAACTCAAGGGGCGGATCAAGCATTCATCCGACTGCGTGGTCGATGAAGTATGTCTCGATCTTACCGACTTCCGGGGGATAGCTTCTTTGGCCGGGCGTATTGAGAACGTGGAATTGATAATTAGCAATACCGAGTTTTCAGTGTCGGAATTAGTCGGCGATGTCACTGTGTCTGATTACGAGTCGTCTTTTAAAAATGGTTTGTTTGGAACAATTTGTCTCATTACTGAGTTCATGCGCAAAAAGGTTCCGCCTGTTAAGATCGTACAAGTTATCCCGGTGGCTACCGCTGAGGACCGGAGTCGGTTTGGTTGTTATTCCGCCGGTCGGGCGGCACTTTGGGCTTTCACACGTTCGCTGCGCAGGACCTTCGGTAACAGGATACAGGTCATGGAGGTGATTCTCGGTAAGCAACATGAGGTTCGTTGTGGAGCTGATACGGTCGTCGAAGAGGTGGACGATGTTAATTATGAAAACGATCGTCAATCCTGCACGGTATCGCCCAGAATACCTTTGGCCGCTCAGACATTAGCACAGAGCATTCATGAACTTGAAATCAAGGGCAAAGAAGTTGTTGTCTTGCCAATGAGATATAAATTATCTATGTGTCTTGGAGCGATCATGCCCTGGCGATTAGGGTGATGTGTCCGAGAGATTATTACCAGGGGTGTCCATTTTGATTTGGAAGCTGGTCTTGCGGTGAATAGAAACTGCATCTTCAAGACAACTAATGAGCTTTTGGCGAGTGAACGAAAACAGTTCCGGGAATTATTTTCTTGTGTTTTCGGGAAGAACATAAGCCCCCGTGTGTTTGAACGTAAGTATATGTGTACACCCCTGGGTTATTCGTATCATGGCCTGATGTTCTCGGAAGACCGGCTTGTCGGTGCATACAACATCGTTCCCTATTTGTACGATTGCTTCGGAGTACGGATGTTATTCGGTTTGTCCACGGACATGATGGTCGCCGAAGAGCATCGTAGCGGACCGTTTAACATCGTTAAAATGGTTCACCTGGTTTATGAGGGATTAAAGCGAGATAATATTGGTTTTGTTTTTGGATTCCCAAACAATAATGCCTATCGATTCACGAAGCACGTACTTAAATGGAACGACATCGGAGAACTGGATTTTTACGCCTTGCCAATTAATATCGCCGCTTTGAGGCCCGGACTTAGCTGGGTGAATTCGGTTACTCGGTTATTTGCAGGTAGTTTTGCCCGGATACCAAGAGTTCAACGGGAAGTCCGCACTAATTTTAACGTTCAAAAGGTCAACGGCGGAGATTTCGAGGAGCATCGCTATGATGACCAATACGAGGTGATTGATCTTCCTGGTGGTGGGAAATGTCTCTATCGCATTTATACAGAGGATGGTGGTGTCAGGACACTTTATATAATCGATGTTGTTCCCCTGACTCCCAAAGACTTTCTCGGGGCAATGCGAAAAGTTCATGCTATAGCCGACAGGCACGCCGATTTAATATTGTATGTCGGAAAGTTACCTTTTCGCCCCGCGGGATTAATACGCATTCCTCGCTCGAAACAGCCGCGTCGTGTAATGATGTGTGGCAAAGTGCTTGATTCAAAATCTGTTGATGAGCGAGTTCTTCATATAGAGAATTGGAATGTGAATGTTTCTAATTTCGATGTTCGATAGAAAGTGTACACAAGTACGCCGGACGGCAAGTTCGGAAGCGCACAACTTCCGGTCGAAAATATTCGTCTCCGGTTCTTCTTAATCACAGGGACTGATGTTGAATAGTTGTTGTTATGGCCCGGAGGGTGTCTGAGAGTCTCGTGTTTAACATTTCGAAACAGAACAAGCAGAATACCTAAAATTGTGAAAGAATTGGTTATGGAAGAAATTGAACAGGGAAAAGTTTTGAACGCCTTTAGTTGTGAGCTGGAGGACTGGTTTCATATTCTCGCAAGTGATAAAGTCCCGAGATTTGAGAATTGGTCGAAGCTTACGCTGTTTGCCGAACGAAACATTGAAAGACTGCTCCAGTTGTTTGAGGAGACAGGCA
>CAYVXS010000336.1:0-4290 GCA_964454885.1 uncultured Pirellulales bacterium | reverse complement strand
TGATGTATCATCTTCGTATCACTCATCTGCTTGCTGCTATATTGAATATCAATAGGGATGACCTAAACGATTTGATTAAAGAGCCATTGAAACGAATGATAATTGCCTTAAAATACCTGTGTCACCCGGATGAAAATATAGCCCTATTGAACGACAGTGCATTTGGAATTTATAACAGCCCGCGTCAAGTTATCACGTATGCGGGGAACCTTCTCGGAGACGAAAAAATAACTCAGATTACGAATCAGCCCGGACCTTTTGCCCTCCCCGAAGCCGGTTACTATGGCTTCCGTGACAATAACGGCACATATATAATCTGTGATGCCGCTCCGATTGGCCCCGATTATATTCCCGGCCATGCTCATGCCGATATGTTCTCATTCGAATTATCCCTGAACAAACATCGCATCATTGTTGACAGCGGTGTATATGACTATGAAATGAGCGGGATGCGGCAATACTGCCGATCAACAAAAGCACACAATACTGTAGAGATCGACGGACGGGATCAATGTGAAATGTGGGCTGCATTCAGAGTTGCCCGACGAAGCCGGCCACATAATGTCAAATGGATACCGTCTGAAAACAGTTTCCAGCTTTACGCATGGCTCAATGGTTACGATAAATCGAAGAGTCATTCTGTGCACCATCGCAAATTTAGCTGGAATAAATCGGGGCGACTTTCCGTCGTAGATACGATAACATCTCTCTGTATTCAATATGTGATATCCCGGCTTCATCTTCATCCAAACTGCGAAATAATTGAGCTAAAAGATAATACCGCACGGATAACATACCCTGCAGGCAAATTCAAAATTATCTTTTCAGGTAACGTTAATATCTTTACTGAGAATTCTTATTACTGCCCAGAATTCGGAATTAAAATACCGAATAAGACCCTGGCATCATCCTGTTCCGGCTCAAGAATCGAAACGGGATTTCAAATCGAGAAGCTGTAAATGCATATCTTATTTTTTTCCCATTACTTCACTCCCGAAGGCAATGCGCCTGCGTCCCGTACCCATGAAAACTGTAAACGATGGGTTCGGCAGGGCCACCGGGTCACTGTTATTACATGCGCACCGAATGTCCCCGACGGCATAGTGTATGAAGGCTATAAAAACAAATTGTATCAACGCGAGAACAAAGACGGCATTAACGTAATTAGGGTCTGGACATATATCGCTGCTAATAAAGGAACCATCAAACGCATTGTCAATTATATCTCTTACATGCTAAGCAGCATTTTCTTCTCCCTTTTTGTACGCAAGCCGGATGTAATAATAGCTACTTCACCCCAGTTCTTCTGCGGCTGGGCGGGTGCAATAGCAAGCAGAATACGTCACGTACCATATATTCTGGAAATTCGTGATATCTGGCCCGAATCCATAGTGGCTGTCGGAGCTATGCGTAACAAGCGGCTCCTGCGAATCCTCGAATGGCTCGAGATAAAAATGTATGCTGCCGCACAACATATTGTGACGGTCGGGAACGGTTATAAACAAAAGCTGATTGAAAAAGGAATCAACAAAGAAATCATTTCCGTAATAACAAACGGATTCGACTCCGAGATATTTTACCCGCGCCAATTCGATGAAAAAATCGGACAATATTATAAACCCAATCGTGAATTTGTATGTGCCTATATCGGTACAATCGGAATGGCCTGCGGTCTCGATGTCGTACTCCGGGCGGCAAAACTGTTAAAAGACCGGCAAAAAAATAATATCAAGTTTCTCTTAATCGGTGCCGGTGCCGTTAAAAAACAGTTACAACAGCAGGCCATAGACAATCACCTTAACAATATCGTATTCGTTGACAGGCAGGATAAAAACCTTATTCCCGAATTTCTTTCCATTACCGATGCATGCCTTGTCCACCTAAAAAAAGCGGAGCTTTTCAAAACAGTGCTGCCTTCGAAAATATTCGAGGCGGCGGCAATGGCAGAACCAATTATACTCGGCGTTGAAGGGTACGCGGCCCAGTTTCTCAAAGAAGCAAATGCCGGGATATGTATAGAACCGGAAAACGCCGAACAGCTTGCTCAGGCCGTGGAAAAACTCGCCGATAATCCCCAGCTATGCAGACAATTGGGACAATCCGGTTACGAATACGTCACTAAACACCATAACCGCGACCAGCTTGCAATCGAATATTTAGATACAATCACCCATTTCGGCAGCCTTGAGAGCAAAAAGGCAGTAGCAATATGAGGTTACCGGGACTTTTCCGAACTTTTTTAAAGATTGCATGGATTATCAAAGCACCTATTCGGTTATACCAACTTCCAGTGAAGTCAATCCGCCGAGAATGGCCCACCTGACGAGGTCGGCCACACTATTAGTGTGGAGCTTCTCCATAATTTTACGCCGGTTCGCTTCAATAGCCTTGGTACTTATATGCAATTGCCTGGCAATCTGCTTGGTGTTTTTTCCCTCACCAATTAGCTGAAGCACTTCACGCTCTCTTTCTGTTAGACTCTCCAGCGGCATACCAGCATCGTTGTTCAATCGATTCACATAATCGTTTACAACTATGCTCACTACTCCGGGACTGAGGTAAGTACCACCGGCACAAACGATTCGAATCGCCTCGGTGAGCTCATCGAATAAACAGTCCTTCAGCATATAGCCCGAAACTCCGGCTTTAATCATGTCGGAGACAAACATCGTGCTTGAATGCATTGACAATGCAATCACTTTTATTTTCTGGAAATCCCGGACAATCTGTCTTGTAGCATCAATCCCGTTCAGATTCGGCATCGTGATGTCCATCACAACAACATCGGGCACCAGCTCCTGTACAAGCTCCAATGCCTTTCGACCATCGGTGGCCTCACCAACTATCTCCATATCAGGCTGCCTGGAAAGTAAAGATTGTAAACCTTCACGTACAATTCCATGGTCATCAGCTATAACAATCCTTATACTCATGTCTTATCTCCCATGATTTGCTTGTCTTGTTTTAACGGAGCCATAATAGTAACTTTACATCCCCGACCGGGTGCCGAATCAATACCAAACTTTCCTCCCAGATGTTCCAGCGGTTCTCGAATGCTGAACAAACCAAATGCGGCACTCTGAGTCGAAGATAATTCAGAATGATCAAATCCGACACCATCATCCTCAATCCTTACCCGTATCATGTTGTCAACTCTGTCGATTGAAACCGCTACTTTCTTAGCGTGTGCATGTTTAACAACATTAATCAGCAATTCCCGCACATCGCGGAATAAAAGTATTCGAACATCATCCTCAAGCGGCTTGGGCCTTTGGTCGTCACTGAACTCGGTTACGATATTGTACTTTCGCTGGATTTCCTCCTCCAGCCACGCGGCCACGGCCTTCTCAAATCCCAATTCATATAATATAGGCGAGCTTAAATCGAACGTCAGCGACCTTGTATCCACGATCGCCTTACCAAGCCAATCACGCACATCTTTCAGGTCTTTATCACAACAACCTGCGATATCCGAGTGCAATAATTCCTCTATTTTTATTTTGGAAACGGCTAAAGACTGGCCGATTTGGTCATGCAACTCCATAGCGATTCGGCGTTTTTCACGCTCTTCCGTCAGCGTCAACTGCGAAGCTAAGGATTTAAGCTGTTTCTGATATTCGAGAAAACGCTCTTCGGCCTGTTTTTGCTCGGTGACATCCCGAAAACTCCAAACGCGGCCTGTGTTCTTACCTCCCTGAATAAGAGGGCAAGAGTATCTCTCGAATATCCGGCCGTCCTTGAAAACAAGAGTATCAAAGTCTTCGTCATCCGACTTGTACAGCATTTCGACTTTTTCGAGAAAAGCTTTCGGGTCCTTTAGCTGTTCTGCAGCATACGGGAGCATTTCCGCATCGTCATTCGTTTTATATAGACTCTCCGGGATGCGCCACATTTCCATCATTCGAGTGTTCGAATGTGTCACCTGTCCTTTGTTATAAACAACAAGAATTCCATCCGCCGTTGAGTCAAGCGTCGCTCTGAGCAGCTCCTCTCTCTGCCGCAACGCATCCTGAGCCTCTTTATGTACGGTTATATCACGGATAATTCCCACCATACCAACAATGTCCTCATTCGCATCTATTAAAGGAACTTTTGTCGTCAGGGTCCATTGCTTGTTACCCTGTCTGTCAACGTACAATTCCTCATAGTTAATCAACGGCCGACCTTTTTGAATAACATTCTGTTCCACCGCGCAAAATTTATCCGCCGATTTTTTCGGGTAAAGGTCATAATCTGTTTTACCGAGAAGCTCCTCCTCTCTTTGAAAACCTTCGTATTTAACTACTGTAT
>CAYVXS010000335.1:0-4292 GCA_964454885.1 uncultured Pirellulales bacterium | reverse complement strand
CCGAATCGCTGTGCGGCTTTGGCGAGAAGCTCAGGATTATCCACGGCTGCGGTATTGACCGAGACTTTTTCCGCTCCGCTTCGCAGCAGCTCGTCCATCTGTTCGACGCTCTGGATTCCTCCGCCGACAGTGAATGGGATAAAAACGTTTGCGGCGACTTTTTCCACAAGCTCGACGATTGTCTTGCGCGAGCGGATCGTCGCGGTGATATCGAGGAACACTAATTCGTCGGCGCCGGTGTCACTGTATCTGGCGCCTAATTCCACGGGGTCGCCGGCGTCGCGAAGGTTCAGAAAGTTCACGCCCTTTACCACGCGGTTATCTTTTACATCGAGACACGGTATAATTCTTCTTGTTAACATTTTTAATATTTAGCCCTGCGTTTGACGCGGGGTCCTTATATTATTGTTTACAAATATTATAAAAGTTTTGCAGGACTTTTAATCCGGCCTTGCCGCTCTTTTCCGGGTGGAACTGCGTGCCGTAAATGTTGGCTTTTTGCACCGAGGCGACAAGCTCGACGCCGTAATCGGTGTAGGCAATTTTGGTTTTCTCGTCCGCGGGTTCGGCGCAGAACGAGTGCGCGAAGTAAAAATGCTTCTCGTTTCCGAGACCGGCGAATAAATCCATATCCTCCGGCAGCTCGACCAGGTTCCAGCCCATATGGGGAATCACCCGCCCCGGCGGGATGGGGACTACGTTGCCGCCGATTAATCCGAGTCCTTTGTGCCGGCCGTACTCGCTGCTGGTCTCGAAGAGCATCTGGTAGCCTACACATATCCCTAACAGAGGCCTGCCGTCCAGGGCGACTTCTTTAACAAGACCGGCGAGCGTACCCAGGGCGTTAACGGCGAAACCGAAAGCGGCAACACCCGGCAGGACAAGCCCGGAAGCCTGCTCGATGGTCTTCGGGTCGCGACTGAGTACCGACTCGCAGCCGATATGCCTAAATGCGTTACAAACGCTCCGGACGTTTCCCACATTATAATCAATTACAACTATCATAATTTATTATTGACTTATTACTTTTTTGCACTTACCATCAGAGAGCCTTATTTAGCCCCAAATAATAGAAAGCAAATATTATCGTAAAAATTGGGAGTGGTAAATAGCAAATGTGTGGAATAGTGGCCTACCTTGGTAAAAAAGTTGCTCAACCGATTCTGATAGAGGGATTGAAACGTCTGGAATATCGCGGTTACGATTCGGCCGGCGTTGCAATTCTGAGTAAAGAGGGGATAAAAGTCACAAAAACCAGCGGCAGAATCAGTGCCCTGGAGCAGATTCTATGTGAGCCCGACGTTGCGGAAACGTTCGGTATCGCCCATACACGATGGGCTACTCACGGAGAGCCGAACACCGTCAACGCGCATCCGCATCTTGATTATTCCGGCAAAATCGCGGTCGTTCACAACGGTATTATCGAAAACTACGACACATTGAAAAAGTGGCTGCAAACCGAAGGTGTCGAATTCATTACCGATACCGATACCGAGGTCATTGCGAGTTTAATCGGTTATTTTTACGCCAATTCCGATAATGTCGAGGCGCAGCAATGCGACGGGCGGAACAAATTCGAATGGGCCGTTCGGCGTGCGCTTCGGGAGCTGCACGGGACATTCGGCCTGGCGATTGTCTGCTCGGATTATCCGCGAACGCTTATCGGAGCCAAAAGGGGCAGCCCCCTTATATTAGGACTCGGCGAAAACGAATATATCCTGGCCTCGGACGCCGCCGCTATCGTCGAACATACCACCCAGGCGGTATATTTGTCAGACAACGAGATTGTCACTATCGGCCCCGAAGGATTCAAGACCAAAACAATCGACAATGTCGCGGTGGCAAAGGACCTCCAGCAAATCGAGTTCTCGCTGGAACAAATCGAATTAGGCGGCTTCGAGCACCACATGCTCAAGGAAATTTTCGAGCAGCCGAAATCTTTGGGCATGTGCATGGGCGGCCGAATCGACAGGCAGGGAAACAGAATCAAGCTCGGCGGCATAGAATCATACCAGCGGGAATTAACGCGAGCAAAGCGTCTGATTCTGACCGCCTGCGGGACGGCGTTCCATGCGTCTCTGGTCGGGGAGTTTTTGTTCGAGCAACTAGCCCGCATACCTGCGGAAACCGAATACGCCAGCGAATTTCGATATCGAAATCCGATTATCGAAGACGGCACCATTGTTATATCCATCAGTCAATCGGGCGAAACGCTTGATACCCTTGCGGCCATCGAAGAAGCCAAAGACCGCGGAGCGACGGTCCTCGGTATCGTCAATGTAGTGGGTTCGTCCATAGCCAGGGCGACCGACGCGGGAGTTTATTTGCATGTGGGTCCGGAGATCGGCGTTGCCAGTACGAAGGCTTTCACCGCACAGGTCGCCGTCCTGACAATGCTGGCAATCGAGCTTGGCAGGAGAAAACACATCAGCAGCGACGAAGCGAATATGTATCTTGACGAGCTTACCCAGATACCGGACAAAATCAGTGAGATACTTACACAATCCAGCCACATCAAGGATATTGCCGCCGCGAATATCGACAGGAATAACTGGCTTTTCCTTGGCAGAGGCCTGAATTATCCGATAGCCCTCGAAGGTGCCCTGAAGCTCAAGGAAATCAGCTACATCCACGCCGAAGGTCTGCCTGCCGCGGAGATGAAGCACGGCCCAATCGCATTGATTGTGGACGGGATGCCGGCGGTATTCATCGCCACTTCCGGCCCGCAGCACGATAAGATTATGGGCAATGTCGCCGAGGTCAAGGCGCGGGGCGGCAAGATTATCATTGTCGCCACCGAAGGCGATGAAAGCGTGGAGAAATACGCCGATCATGTGATTACTATCCCCGATGCGCCGACGCTTTTGCAGCCGATGCTGGCCGTTGTGCCGTTGCAGCTTCTGGCCTATCACGCCGCCGTGCTTCGCGGCCACGATGTCGACAAGCCCCGGAACCTGGCCAAGAGCGTTACCGTAGAGTAATCTTTGCCACCGAAATTGGCTTTGTTTTCTCGTCCCGGCGAAGTCGCCGACGAAGCCGGATTCTTCTAATCTTTTTCTTTCAAAGAGCTTATGATAAATTACCCAATTTAAAATTGGGTTCGTTTTCAATTTTTTTCTCATGAATGCAAAAGTTTAGGATTTCGGATTTAGTATTTCGAATTTCCGGCCAAAGGCCGGTGATTGGCTTTGTTTTGCATTTTTTTACCTCGGCCCATTCGACTACGCTCAGGATAAACTCCGTATTACGAAGCCGGGTTCTTCCCGCCAGGTTGTCCCGGCGGCTAATTATGGAATGTTCATGTTATTTTTGCTTTCCCCCATTTTTATGCTGTCTTCAGTGTTCTGTATCCTGTGTTCTACTATGAACTATGTAGAGTTCATAGTGCATTTTACTCCAAAACCGCCTTAATGCAACCAAAAACCGCGATTTTCGCCGAAAAATGACAATGACTCGCCACTTAATATTGGATACTGGATTATAGATTCTCGATACGATCTGTTTTGCGTATGCTTGTCCTGAGTACAATCGAAGGATCGTATCTTTTTTTTATGCTGTATAAAGTGTAAATGACAATAAAAGTAACAAATATGGCCATGCTTCCAATCGTCAAAAAATGGAGACTGGTTATTGCTGGCTGGTGATAGTTTTGATTACTTATCTGGCTTTTTTCAGGTGTAGTATTCACATCTTGATTGTTTCTAGTGATACCACTATTTTCGTTTATTTTTTTATTTTCTGCAGCATTTACACTAAAATGTTTTTGTGCACCCTCTAAGCTAAGGGCCTCGTATGCAATTTCATCAGATATGTTTTTGAAATTATCGGCAAGTATTTCGTACTCTATTGCTTTTTCCTTTTCCTGAGCTTGATAATATTTTTCTTTCAACAACTTTTTCTCAATTTCGACACGTGCTTTAACGGCATCATTATATCTTGGTTCCAATGTGTCAGGATTAATCTGGGCCAGATAGGGATCTTCTGTTTTTTTTTGCTAAAACATGAAATGTTCTTGATGTTATTTCAATTAAAATCCCTTTTCTAATACCTTCAAGTAACTTTTCTCTTTTCGCTTCATCTTCGATTTTTTCTGCTCTATCGAAACGGTTGTTAATTCGCTTCTTACTCTCAATTAATCTATTGGTAAACTCAGAAATAATTTCTTGAACTTCTTCTTCGCTCAGGGAACTTTGTAATGATATGTAAGCTGATCGTTTATCTTTTTTAAATAACTCTCAACCGTGATATCCAAATGGTTGATTATTTCCTTATCGGGAAAAAACTCTGTCAAT
>CAYVXS010000334.1:3987-4301 GCA_964454885.1 uncultured Pirellulales bacterium | reverse complement strand
GGATTTCAAACTACCTGCCACGGACGGGAAAACATACCAACTATCCTATTTCAATGATGCCCCGGTACTGGTGGTTTTTTTCACCTGTAACCATTGTCCGTACGTCATTGGTTCCGACGAGGTCACCCGACAGACAGTTAAAAAATTTGCTCCCGAAGGAGTAAAATTTGTCGGAATAAACTCTAACAGCAAAAATACCTACACCGAAGACGATTTCGAACACATGGTCGAACGAATGAAGATACACAAATTTCCCTGGCTCTATCTATATGACGAGTCACAGGATATTGCAAAGTCTTACGGCGCCCTGAGGA
>CAYVXS010000334.1:0-3977 GCA_964454885.1 uncultured Pirellulales bacterium | reverse complement strand
TTTTCGACAAAGAACGTAAGCTCATATACACAGGCCGCGGTGTAGATAATCCCCGGGAAACAAGCAAAATTAAAGTCAACGATCTGGAAAGAGCATTGACGGAACATTTAGCCGGTAAACCCGTAAGCGTTCCGATGACTAATCCTATCGGCTGCAATATCAAATGGGAAGGCAAGGACCCACACTGGATGCCTGTCGAGGCGTGTGATTTAGTCTGAGAAAGTGCAAAGAGTGCCGCAATCCTCGTTGTTGGACAAACTGACCAGTCGATTGCTAATTTTGCCCTGCCGCAGCTTTCTGTGAATCTATACTGCATGTAAACCATGCCGCCGCGATAGCTATAGTAATACAAAAACAGGCCAAAACAAAGTGAGCCTGCTTCGCATATTTTTTAGCCTTACCAAATGTCGCAATAATAAAACCCCTACCGAAAAGTACATGCTCGGCGTTTATAACCATATCGTGCTCTTTGTCGTCGGTTACCCGGCCAGTTTCCTTTTCCGGACCGACAAAGAAACAAAGGACCTGACCCTCTACGACTGGTTGGTCAAATGATAAGATTCGATCGCTGCCGGAATGAAGCTGGGAGGTCAATTACACTTAATGAGTTAAGAATAATTTTCACTTGAAAATACTGTTTATCCCGTATAGATTTCTTACAGAAGTGCGGTAGTTTCCATACGATAATGATTATCTCACAATAGGAGTATAAATGAAATGGTACGATATATCATTGTGAGCATTTCGAGCGGCATTCTGTTCGGGATACTTGACGGCATGATAAATGCCAATCCCTTAGCGCAAAAACTTTACGCCGTCTATAAACCTATAGCACGAACCTCGATTAATGTCCCCGCGGGAATTGCCATTGACCTTGCTTATGGATTCATAATGGCGGCGGTCTTCCTTTTGATTTACCAAAGTCTGCCTGGTCAATCCGGAATCGTAAGAGGAATAACTTTTGCTCTTATAGTCTGGTTCTTCCGAGTCGTAATGAGTGCTGCATCTACATGGATGATGTTTAATGTTCCTTTGCAAACAATACTATACATACTCGCTACCGGCCTTGTTGAAATGCTAATCCTCGGTATCCTCTACGGCTTAACATTGAAACCTCTAACATAAGAGTATCTTTTAAAACTTCTTTTACTGCGATATATTATGAAAAAAATGATTATCTTTATGTTGATATCTATTGTTTTGGCGGGATGTTCGAATATCCCGTCCGGTGTACAGGCGGTCGGAAATTTCGACATCAACAGATATCAGGGCACGTGGTACGAAATCGCCCGTATGGATCATAGTTTCGAACGCGGATTGAGTAACGTCTCCACCACTTATACGTTAAGGGAAGATGGCGGAATCGATGTCCTAAACAAAGGCTTTGATAAGAACTCGGACCAGTGGAAACAAATCAAGGGCAGAGCTTACTTTGTTAAAAACAAAACCATCGGGCGTCTGAAAGTAACTTTCTTTTGGCCGTTCTACGGCGGTTATAATATCATCAGCCTTGACCATGAGAATTATTCCTGCGCCATGGTCTGCGGGCCGAATCGCTCTTATTTGTGGATATTAGCCCGGCAAAAAACACTCAACTATTCGGTAATGGACGAATTAATAACAACCGCCAAAAATCTCGGCTTTAAAACCGACAACCTGATTCTCGTAGAACACGAATTTCCCTGAAAGAAACGAGACAATTATCTATCTTAAGAGATATTTCACTTCCTGAGTATTTTATTGCAACCACTTAATACTTTTTATCAGGCTTGAAGAAAAGGTCTTTATTTGTTATGTTAATCGCTGTTTGATCTCGATTAATGCCGGATTATTAAGGTTAGAAATTAATTTAGGAGCGACAATAATGGCAAAAAATCTAATCAAATCGTCCGTCTGGATGTTAGCGGCATCATTTTTCCTATGCTCATGCCTGCCTACCACGCAAAGTAATCTTATCAGGGAATCGGATTATACCGAGCCGATACGCCTTGCCTGTATAGGTGACAGCATAACCTTCGGATACGCAATACAGGACCGCGAAACAAACAGCTATCCGGCACAACTTGGCGTTATGCTCGGCAGCGCCTGGGACGTCAGAAACTTCGGCGTTAGCGGCGCCACCTTACTGAAAAACGGTAATAAGCCGTACTGGAATCAGGATGCATACAAAAAAGCACTCGATTTCAATCCTGATGTCGCCGTTATCAAGCTCGGGACGAACGATTCCAAACCCCAGAACTGGAAATATAAAGACGAATTCGTCGGTGACTATATCGATTTAATCAAACAATTTCAGGCTCTCGAAGCCAGACCCAAAATCTGGATTTGCTATCCAGTCCCTGCTTACTCCGAACGATGGAATATTTCCAATAAGGTTATCACGGAAGAAATTATACCCATGATCGACGAAATCGCAAACAGAACAGGTGTTCCAATCATCGATCTCTACAGCGAGTTAAGTGACAAGGCCGAGTTGTTTCCCGACCAGATTCACCCGAACGCCGAAGGGGCCAAAATAATGGCCGAGGCAATCTGTCACGCCCTGACAGGACGGGTAGCAGTAACAAAGTGATGTAGGGTAGGGCTTTCGTCCTTCGCAGCAGCCTGCTACGGAGAATGTATGCCCCACCAATTTAAAAAAACGGTGTTCTATGACTAAGGCAAAAAATTATAAAGCGGAATTAGTCGGTGTGTTCGGACATCCCGTAGCGGAAAATCCGACGATTATCATGCAGGAAGCGGCCTTCGAGGCAACAGGTTTGAACTGGAGATATCTGACTATCGAAGTCCTTCCCGAGGACCTTGAAGACGCTATAAAAGGACTGCGTGCAATGAATATGAGGGGGATCAACCTGACTATTCCCCACAAAGTGGAAGTTTTGAAATATCTGGACGAAATTGCCCCCGATGCCGCCTTGATAGGAGCTGTTAATACGGTTCGACGCCAGGGCAAAAAGCTCATCGGTGAAAATACCGACGGCAAGGGATTTTTACGCTCACTCAAAGAAGATGCAAAAATCGACCCCACCGATAAACAAGCTGTCATTTTAGGAGCAGGAGGCGCCGCCCGAGCAATAAGTGTAGAACTGGCTCTTGCCGGTACAAAACAAATAACCATAGTCAATCGCACTATCGCACGAGGGCGGGAGCTGGTGAACCTGCTCAATGAAAAGACAGATGCAAAAGCAACTTTTGTAGAATGGAACAACCGGTTCGAAATTCCATTCGAAACAGATATTTTAGTAAATGCGACATCCATCGGCCTTTTTCCCGATATCGAAACCAAGCCCGACATCATGTATAGCGACATTGGAAGTGAAATGATTGTCTGCGATGTCATTCCAAATCCTCCCTTGACGGTCTTTCTGAAAGAAGCCGAGTCACGCGGGGCGAAAACTCTCGACGGACTGGGAATGCTGGTCTATCAGGGAGCGATAGGTTTTACTATGTGGACGGGACTCGAAGCCCCGGTGGATGCAATGTATCAGGCACTGAAAAAAGAATTTGTGTGAATATATAAAGGAACCGAAAATGCAGACCAAATATTCAATTTGTTACGTGACATTAATAGTATGCGCTCTTTTCTGCTGCGGGCATAATCCAACACTTGCTGATGACGGCTATGAACTCTGGATGAAATACAATAAAATCGAGGATCCCGGACTTTTAGCTGACTACCAACAAAAGATATCAACCATTATTGTCGAAGGCGAATCCGAAACCTGCCGGATTTTACAGAATGAATTAACGAGAGGATTAGAGGGGCTGCTTGGAAAAGAAATCCCTGTCACCGACTCGCCCAACCAAAACGGCTCAATTATCGTCGGTACTCCCGAGACTTCGGGTGACGTCAAAAAACTTATCGATAAGGATGAGCTTAAGTCTTTGGGTAAAGAAGGTTTTATTATAAAATCGATAAAAACCGACGGTCACGATACGCTCATTATCGCCGCAAACAGTGACATCGGATTATTATA
>CAYVXS010000333.1:0-4331 GCA_964454885.1 uncultured Pirellulales bacterium | reverse complement strand
GAATAAATTGACCCGGCCTTTTTTATTTAAAAAAACAAATATCTTATTGACGGGATTCGGCCTGTATGATATATTAGTATATACTTATATATAAATCATTGTATACTAATATGAATGATAAAGAAATAGTTAAGATATACAAGGCGTTGTCTGTCGGCTCACGGTTGCAGATTCTTAAGCTTATTAAAGACCGGAAATTGTGCGTTAATGCCATTACGAAAAAGCTCAGTATCAGCCAGCCGGCCGTATCGCAGCATCTTTCGGTATTGAAAGATGTCGGACTTGTTAAAAGTGACAGGTACGGCTCGATAATACATTATACGATTGACAGGAAACGGCTGGAGAACTTCAAAAAAAGCGTGAAAAATACTTTGGGTGATGAATTTATAATAATTGGAAAATGAGAGCCTGCAACAAGGCAAAATTTTTTATGTATTAATATAAGTACATGCTAATTATTATATAAGCAATTAACTATATATATTAAGGAGACATTATGTGTACGAAGCACTCTAAAAAGAGATGTTGTCTGAATCCGGAACAAAAAAGAGCGAATCCGGGTAATTGTTCACCCGAACAAATCAAAGAATGTCACGGTGATGAAAAACACCATCCGTGCGAAAAGGGAAGAAAGGAAAATTTCGGAAAATGAGGAAATTATATTTTGTTTTTCTCGGGATTGTTTTCTGTGCCCCGATTCTGTTTTATTTCTATCTGAAAATGGACCTGGTATGCGCGCCGCGTGCGATAACGGCATCGGCTATTTTTGGGGTTGTTCCATTATTGTTATTAACGGCGGCGGTTCTTAAAAAGAAAGTGGTTTTTTATCATCTTTGCATTCTTACGCTGGTAATCGAAATAATCATTACGCCGGTTATAATGCTGAAAAGATTGGGACCGGACAAATTCGTCCACGAAAGATTATTGGCGTTTTCTACTTTCGAGGGTATTGCGATTATCCAGATTGTCATCGTAGTTTTGTTGTTGATGGATTTATCAAAGGCAAAGTCAGAAGAAACCTCTCGATAAACTATTATATCCTTGATCCGTTGCAATTTTTCAAGCCTACCTCGGTTGTCAATGTAGAGTGGCGGAGAGTTTTTTACAATAGGAGAACATTTTGCTTGTCTGGGCCGTAAAGAGTCATATAATCAGAAATATATTGAATTGTAATGATCGCGTGGCGAAGCCTTGAAGTAAAAATTCTCTACATTATCCGGAAGGAAGCCTCAAGTCCTACATTCCGCATCATTTAACTTGTTTTACTTATGCTTTTGAATAAGAGGCTCATGCATGGCGATTTTAAGATAAATCTCTTTGTTAGAGTCGGTTTGAATATAGTATCTTTTAGGATTATTTAATGCCATTTACAACTTTTGGTCTTTCAGACCCGCTGGTGCGGGGCATTCTCGCTACCGGCTACACCGCTCCTACTGAAATTCAATCCCAGGCGATTCCCGCCGCCATCAGCGGCCGGGACATTATCGGTTGCGCGCAGACGGGAACCGGCAAAACAGCGGCTTTTGTGTTACCAATTTTGGATCGGCTCAGCCACGAACAGCCATCGAAACACAGAGTCACAAAGGCGCTCATATTAACACCAACCCGCGAGCTGGCACTGCAAATCGAAAAGTCGATAAAGGGCTACGGGCGATTTGTTAATCTACAGACTCTTGCTGTTTACGGCGGCGTGAATATCAAAAGTCAGCTCAGCTCGCTCAAGCATGGTGTTGACATTGTTGTGGCCACGCCCGGACGACTTATGGATCACATGGGGCGAAGTACGATAGACCTCAGGCACATCGAGGTCCTTGTTCTCGACGAAGCCGACCGAATGCTGGATATGGGTTTCATTAACGACGTTAAAAGAATTGTTAGCGCGCTGCCCGTTAAGCGTCAAACGATGCTCTTTTCCGCCACAATATCGCCGGAGGTAAAATCGCTGGCCGCCGGTATGCTGAAATCTCCGGAAATGATTCAGATCGGGCGGCCGCGAAATCCCATCGAGACGATTACACAACATATTTATCCGGTTCGGAAGGAACAGAAAATGGACCTTCTGATACACATGCTCGGGAACTCGCAGATGTACAGCGTACTGGTTTTCTCCCGGACCAGGCACGGAGCCGACAAGATCAACCGGCGACTCAAGGGCGCCGGCGTCGTATCTGTAGCGATCCACTCCGGCCGCACACAGAAACAGCGCCTGCAGGCAATGGATGGCTTTAAGAGAGGTACGTACCAGGTGATGGTCGCTACCGATATCGCCGCTCGCGGAATTAATATTGAGGGGATCTCGCATGTGATCAACTTTGACGTGCCCGCCTACGCGGAAGACTACGTTCATCGCATTGGCCGTACGGGACGGGCCACGGCTTTAGGCGATGCAATCACGTTTGTCTCTTACGATGAGCAGAAATACCTTCGTAAGATCGAGGCCTTCATAGGGCGCGAATTCAAACATGAAAAATTTGAAGGCTTTGCCTACACGAAATCTGATTCCTTACAGCCACAACCGTCAGACCAACCCAAATCAGTGCGGCATATTAGCCCGATGGGCACACATCGAACTGCGTCAAGGAAGCTGCGTGCTGCCCGCAGGCCGCGCAGGAGAGTTGTAAGACGCCGTGGATAAAAGGATTAGATACTTTTTCGGTTTTGTTTGATTTTTCATTTCTACGTAAGAAAGTCGCTGTATGTAAAACGAGTCGCGACTAAATGTCTTTTTTGCTTACCCCATTAGATATGCACGAACCGTCATCTCACAGGGTAAAAAATCGCGGATTTTCGTTGCATTAAGGCGGTTTTTGTGTAAAATAAATAGGGGATTGGATTTGGGGGGTAGGGGATAGCAAGTTAAAAGTTCGAAGTGTAAAGTTGAAAGTTAAAATAATAACTCAAACACTCCATATTTAGCCCCAGGTTTTACCTGGGGTTGACCCGGTTTCGTAGGACTACGCCGTGGTAAAAAATGCAAAACAAAGCCAATTTACCGGCCTGTGGCCCGAAACTCGAAATTCTAAATCCGAAATACTAAACTTATGGATTTGTAGGAAAAAAATGAAAACAAACCCAATTTCAAATTGGGTAATATGGCGTAAGTTCTTTAACAACAAGTAAATAGGCCAAATCAGGCTTCGTCTGCGACTACGCCGGACAAGAAAACAAACCCAATCTTTCGACAGACTCAGGATAAGTCAAAGCCAATTTTTGCATTTTCCTGTCGCAAAGCCGGCAAATACATCACTATATTGTGAGAACTGAAATCCTTAGAGATTTTTCGAGGTGCAAAGATGTCGGAAAATGACAAATATTATGTTGAGCGTTGTTTGGATGGCCATCCGGACGATTTTCGCCATCTTGTGCGGCGTTATCAGGCGGTTCTTTTAGCCAACCTTGCCGGCAAATTAGGCAATAAAGACCGTGCCGAGGAAGCCGCTCAGGAAGCCCTCGTGCGAGCTTACTTCAATATGAACAAGCTCAAAAAGCCCGATTCTTTCTTTTCCTGGTTGCTCGGGATTGCAGACCACGTGGCCAAAGAGCACCAGAGAAAAGACCAGATCCGGCTCCAGCGCGAGCTTGTCCGCTCATTCTCAGAAGAAGCACCGACTGCGGAACTCTCACAGGATTATGCTCTCGAAACGGCTATCGCCGAACTGCCCGAGGCGTACAGGAAGGTCATTCTGCTCCGCTACTACGGCGGCCATTCCTGCAGCCAGATCGCCGAGCAGCTCGACACGCCGTTAGGCACAGTCACAAAAACACTATCACGGGCCTATGCCATGCTGCGCGAAGCACTCCGCCGGCAAGAGCAACAGGAAGCTTACGAGGTGTCACAATGAACTGCACAGAATGTAAAGAACTGTTGATCGCATACGTCGAGGGGCTTCTGGACGAATCCCAAAAACAGACGGTGGCGGAACACCTTAAGACCTGTCCGGCTTGCCAAACGGAAGCCCGGGAGCTGACCGGCCTCCAGGAGCGTCTGGTTCGCAATGGCAAGGCAGCGGCCCAAAGCAACCTCGAAAATGACGTGATGAACCAAATTGTACGAGAACAGAACGTGAGGCTCAAAGCCGCCGCGAAGGCGACCGAGGCCCTCAAGATAAGGAGAACCATCATGAAAAGTCCAATGACCAAAATAGCTGCCGCTGCGGCGGTCATCGTCATCGCGGCCGCGATATTGCTGAACCCGTTCGGCGGCGGCGTCACCTTCGCCGACGTCGTCAAACCGATCCTCAACGCGAAAACCATTATCTGCGATATGATCGTCGGCGGCGACGGGTCCGGCCCGGTCATGCACGAGATCATCGTCGGCTCGCAGATCAGAA